>JAYVXE010000061.1:0-2479 GCA_043785395.1 Burkholderiaceae bacterium
ATCATCCCTATGGGCATCACAAGGCGGAGTATTTTTCATCCGGCTTTGAGGGCGCGCTGATCATAGGCGCAGCGGTAGCCATCATCTGGGCCGCAGCGCACCGCCTCTTTGATCCGCAACCGCTGCAGCAGGTGGGTTGGGGGCTGACCCTGTCGGTGCTCAGCTCTGGCCTCAATGGTTTGCTGGCCTGGGTGATGTTTCGCTCGGCCAAAGTGCATCGCTCGGTGGCGCTGCAAGCCGATGCCAAGCATCTCGTCACCGATGTCTGGACATCGGCAGGTGTTGTCGTCGGCATTGCGGCAGTGGCGCTGACCGGCTGGTTGTGGCTGGACGCGCTGGTGGCCATTGGCGTGGCACTGAACATCCTGTGGGAAGGCGCGCAATTGATGTGGCGCTCCTCGCAGGGCCTGATGGACGAAGCGGTCGAGCCCGATGTGCTGGCCGAGATCCAGAAAACGCTGGATATCTTTGCCCACCCCACGATCCGTTTTGACCACATGACCACACGCCGCTCGGGCCAGCGCCGTTTTGTAGAGCTGCACATGCACATGCCCGCCAGCTGGACGCTGGGGCGCGCGGCAGCAGTGCGCACCAGCGTCGAGCAGGCCCTGATGAGCGCTGTGCCCGGCCTGCGCGCCAACGTGCAGTTGCTGCCCAGCGATGTGGAGCCGCATTTTGACGATGAAGCTGATCTGATTTGAAGACTGGTTTTTTTAATTTTTATGGAGCCTGCGATGACCCGCATTTCAATCTTCCGCCATGCTTTTGTTGCAGCACTGACAAGCGCGGGACTGGTCAGCGCTGCCTGCGCCGCTGACATCCAGGTGCTCAGCGCCGGCGCCATAGAGCCCGGCCTGAAGGCCGCCGCCGCCGCATTCGAAAAGCAGACCGGGCATGTGGCCAAAATAACTTTCAACACCGCGCCCGAACTCAAAAAGCGCATGGACAGCAACCCGGCGTTTGATGTGGTGATTGCGCCGCCCGCGGTCATCGGTGAATTTGCCGCCGCCAGCAAGCTGGCCGAGACCCGCGCCAATGTCGGCCGTGTCGGCATGGGTGTGACGGTGCGCACCAGTGCGCCCGTGCCGGATATATCGAGCGCCGAAGCGCTCAAGCGCTCGGTGCTTGATGCCGAGTCGCTGGTGTTTAACCGCGCGTCTACCGGGCTGTACCTCGAAGGCCTGCTCAAGAAAATGGATGTGTACACGCAGATCGAAGGCAAGACCACGCGTTACCCCGACGGCGCGGCGGTGATGGAGCATGTCATCAAAGGCAAGGGCCGGGAGATCGGCTTTGGCGCCATGACCGAAATCCTGCTCTACAACGGCAAGGGCCTGAAGCTGGTTGGGCCGGTTCCGGCTGAAGTGCAGAACTACACCTCGTACACCGCCGCGCCATTGGCCTCGGGCAAACAGCAGGGGCTGGCGCAGCAGTTTGTAAGCTTTCTTTCCGGCCCCGTCGGCAAGCCGCTGTTTGTGGCGGCTGGTGTGACGGACTAGGCGATTTCCTGATTAGTCAAACGCTATTAATTTAGTAGCTGCTACAGCACGTATTTAAAGGGCTGGAGGCCGATTTGATGCCTAAAAACCGACCTTTTTTGGGTTTTTTGGCGTTTTGGGCACCCAAACCGGTAGTTTATTGATACAGATATCAATAAACTGCCAAAAGTTGATACCAATATCAATTTTTTCCCGAGGCCAGCACTCAATACGGGCTCTTGATCCCCAGGCCCGCCAAAACCTCAATCTCGCGCGCTTCCATGGCCTGGGCATCTTCCTCGCTGGTTTCGTGGTCCCAGCCCTGGGCATGCAGCGTGCCGTGCACCAGCAGATGCGCGTAGTGTGCCTGCAGCGTTTTTTTATTTTCTTTCGCCTCTTGGGCCACCACGGGCGCGCACAGCACCAGGTCGGCGGTGACGAGGGGCGCGGTCGTGTAGTCAAAGGTCAGCACGTTGGTGGCGTAGTCTTTTTGCCTGTAGTCGCGGTTCAGCGCCTGGCCTTCTTCGGCATTCACAATGCGCACCGTGATCTCTGCGTCGCTGGCCAGCGCGTGGCGTATCCAGCGGGCCACGCTGTGGCGCGGCAGGGCGGCGCGGTGCCGCGCGGCGTCTTTGATGCCGGCAAACTGCAGCGACAGGCTCAGGCTTTTAAGAGCCATTGCGGCTCCGGGCTTTTGAGCGCCTGGGCGCGGGCGCTGCGGCATCTTGCGCGTCCACAACATCAACCACGTCATCGAGGCCAGCCGCGCCGCTGTTGGTCTTGTCATAGGCGTCCACAATGCGCGCCACCAGCGGGTGGCGCACCACGTCGCCGCTTGTCAGGCGCGTGATCGCAATGCCCTTGACGCGCTTGAGCACCTGCTCCGCGTCGATCAACCCGCTGAGCTGCGTGCGCGGCAAATCGACCTGGCTCACGTCGCCCGTCACCACCGCCTTGCTGCCAAAGCCGATGCGCGTCAAAAACATCTTCATCTGCTCGGG
>JAYVXE010000062.1:0-8221 GCA_043785395.1 Burkholderiaceae bacterium
TCTGGCGCGCTTCGTGCCCGCCGAGTGCCGTTGATCCCCAACAAGGCATGAACTCCAAAAAGCGCTTCGGCGCTTTTTTCATGGAAGCACGGTGGACGCAAACCTTCAGGCAAGCGTTGCTCAAAATCCATAAGAAACCACAGCTGGCGCCGAACAAGCATGTTGCGCAAGTTCTGGGGCTGGTAGTTCAGGGGCGCCTCGGCAAACGGGGGAAATCGTACGGCAAGCCCGTTGGTGCTTCCATTGCGCCCAAAGCAGCTTGCCGAAATATATAAAATATTGTATGTTCCGCCCATGGTCAACTCCAAACCCGTCGAGTTCCGGGGTAGCTCCCTGGATGACCTTCGCGCCTTCCCGCTCGCGGCCAAGCGCGAGGCAGGCCATCAGCTCGACCAGGTGCAGAACGACCAGGAACCGGACGACTGGAGGCCTATGAGCACCGTGGGCCGAGGTGTGAAGGAAATTCGGATTCGGGATGCGGCCGGAGCGTTTCGGATGATCTACGTTGCCAAGTTCGCCGATGCTGTCTACGTACTTCACTGCTTCCAGAAGAAGACAGAGAAGACCCGCAAGGCCGATCTGGACTTGGCCGCCCAGCGTTATCGCGATTTACTGAAGGAGCTAAGTCCATGAGCAAGCAACGGTATGCCAGCGTCTGGGATGCCATCGAGGACACCCCGGAAGAAGCGGAAAACATGAAACTGCGTTCTGTCCTACTGATGGCGCTAAAGGCGCACCTTAGCCGCACCGCAATGGGCCAGGCGCAAGCCGCCAAGCTCTTAGGTGTGACCCAGCCGCGTGTCTCTGACCTGATGCGCGGCAAGATCAACCTGTTCGGCCTCGATGCTTTGGTGAACATGGCGACGGCTGCCGGTCTTCACATTGAAATGCGGGTATTTGAGGCCGCCTGATCTTCTCGAAACGTTCCGTTCTGCGCGGCCTCAAGCGAGAACGGTGTTCGAGAACCTTTTTTTAAAACACCGAAATGCCATTTCAACACCGTATCCAATCAGCGGCTTACGCAGCAGCTGCGCATTTGTGTGGCAGCGTGGTGGTCGCCCTCCTGGCCGCCGCCCTGGTCTTCGGCCTGTGGTTCCCCTACCCCTACCGCGAGCTGTCGGGCGGGCGCGAATTGTTTTTGCTGGTCATTGCCGTTGACGTGGTGTGCGGCCCCCTGCTGACCCTGGTGCTGTACAACCCGGCCAAGCCAAGGGCCGAGCTGTGGCGGGATTTGGGGCTGGTGGTGGTGCTCCAGCTTGGTGCGCTGGGCTATGGGATGTGGACGGTGTGGCAGGCCCGGCCTTTGTACCTGGTGCAAGAGATTGACCGATTCAAGGTCATTGCCGCGCCCGATCTTGACGCTACTGCGATGGCCTCGCTGCCAGCCGCGCTGCGCCCGCGCCTGTGGTCGGGGCCGTTGACGGTGGCCATCCGCGCGCCCAGGGACGAGCAAGAGCGCCAAGCCGTGCTGTTCGCGTCGGTGCAAGGCGGGCGTGACTACGCTGAACGGCCCGATTTTTACATTCCCTATACCGGCGCCGCAGCGCTCAAGACTTTGCAGCGCGCCAAGCCCTTGGCGCTGTTCTTAGAGCGCCAGCCCGGCCAGCGCAGCGCTGCGCTGGCGCTGGCGCTGGCCCAGAGCCGGGGCCAGGAGCTGGCGCTGTGGCACTATCTGCCGGTGCAGGGGCGGCAAGACTGGATCGCCATTCTTGACCCGCAAGGCCAGATCCAGGGCTTCTTGCCCGGCGACGGCTTTTGACGCTGCGCCCGCCGGGTACTGGCACATACCAGAAGCTGGGTTTGGGCGGTGTTGGCTGCCAACGCCGAGCCCGGCTTATGCGTTCTAGGGGTTTGCCGGAATGAGAGCGATGAAGCGAGCTGGAGTTGAAAATGCTCCGACCGACCGCCAATTTGGGCCGCGCCACTTCGTTTGCTGAAGGAATGCCATGAAGAAAGTCAACCCCACACCGCAGCAATGGGTGCGTCAACACTTCAACAGCGTGGGTCAGCTGGTGCGCGCCAGCCCGCTGTTGCAGCGGGTGCTGGGCCAGGAGCCCGCCGGAGCACCACCGCCGCCGCCGCAGCCGCAGCCACCACCACCACCACCGGGCACCAGCGCCGATGTTCATGCCGCGTCCGCGCCGCTGGGCGATGCCGCTGGCGGCAGCTTCAACCAGGTTGCCCTGCGCCATGCCGGTGTGCTGCGCCACTACAAGCTGTGCGTGCCAAGCGTGGCGCCTGCCGTTGGTGGGCGCGCCTTGCTGGTGCTGCTGCACGGCTGCACCCAAGACCCCGACGATTTCGCACGCGGCACCGGCATGAATGCCCTGGCCGCGCAGCACGGCTTCTTGGTGCTGTACCCGCAGCAGACCGAGGCCCAGCACGCCCACCGTTGCTGGAACTGGTTTCGCCCCGGCGACCAGTTGCGCGGCAGCGGTGAGCCGGCGCTGTTGATGGCAATGGTGGCGGATGTGCTGCGCCGCCACCGGGTTGAGCCGCGCCAGGTGTTTGTCGCCGGGCTGTCGGCCGGGGGCGCCATGGCGGCCGTGCTGGGCCAGCAATACCCGGATGTTTTTGCCGCCGTGGGCGTGCATTCGGGCTTGGCTGCGGGGGCTGCGCACGATGTGATGTCGGCCTTCTCGGCCATGAAAAATGGCGCCAAAGAGCGCCGTTTGGCACAGCTGCCCGGCCCGCCAACCATCGTTTTCCATGGCGACGCCGACCGCACCGTGCACCCGCGCAACGGCCTGCAAGTCATTGCCGCAGCGGTCTGCACTGCGCCTGCACTGCAAACCCAGCTGGAGCAGGGCACGCAGGCGCAGCGCAGCTATACCCGCAGCCTCCAGCGCAGCGCCGACGGGCGCATCAGCACCGAGCACTGGGCGCTGCACGGAGCCGGCCACGCCTGGTCCGGCGGTGCGGCGGCGGGCAGCTATACCGACCCGCTTGGGCCGAACGCCTCGCGCGAGATGCTGCGCTTCTTTTTGGCGCACCCGCGCCGGGACGGCTGAGTGCGCCGCGCCGGTGGGGGTGGCAAAGTTTGCAAAGTTTGCGAAATTTGCAAAGTTTGCAAAAAGAGGCCGGGCCTACAATCGCAACCCCTTACCAGCTGCTGACGACCGGTGGGTCGCAGCCTTGCTTTGATGCCCAGGAGCCTTACGGATGACGACGCTGAATGCAGAAGAAAAACGCACCGAGTTGCGCCGCGCTGCGCTGGAATACCACGCTTTGCCGACGCCCGGAAAAATCTCAATCGCCGCAACCAAGCAGCTGGTCAACCAGCACGATTTGGCGCTGGCCTACTCGCCCGGCGTAGCCGCGCCGTGCGAGGAAATTGTCAAAGACCCAGGCACGGTCTTCAAATACACCAGCCGGGGCAACTTGGTGGGCGTCATCACCAATGGCACGGCCGTGCTGGGCCTGGGCGATATCGGCCCGCTGGCGTCGAAGCCGGTGATGGAGGGCAAGGGCGTGCTGTTCAAAAAGTTCGCCGGTGTCGATGTGTTCGATATCGAGATTGACGAGAAAGACCCGGTCAAGCTGGTGGAGGTGATTGCCGCGCTGGAGCCCACTTTTGGCGCGATCAATCTGGAAGATATCAAGGCCCCGGACTGCTTTTATGTCGAGCGCGAGCTGCGCCGTCGCATGAAGATTCCGGTCTTCCACGACGACCAGCACGGCACGGCGATCACGGTGGCCGCAGCGCTGCTGAACGGCTTGAAGGTGGTGGGCAAGGACATTGCGACGGTTCGGCTGGTGACATCGGGCGCCGGCGCAGCGGCGCTGGCCTGTTTGAATTTGCTGCTAAAGGTGGGGTTGAAGCGTGAAAATGTCACCGTCACCGACATCGTTGGCGTGGTTTTTGAGGGCCGTACCGAGCTGATGGACGACGATAAGCGGCAATACATGCAGCCAACCTCGGCCCGCACGCTGGCCGAGGTGATTGTGGGCGCCGATGTGTTCTTGGGCCTGTCGGCGGGCGGTGTGCTCAAGCCGGCGATGGTGGCGTCGATGGCGGCCAAGCCGGTGATTTTTGCGCTGGCCAACCCGAATCCCGAAATCACGCCCGAGGACGCGCACGCAGTGCGGGGCGACGTCGTGATGGCGACCGGCCGCTCGGACTACCCGAACCAGGTCAACAACGTTCTGTGTTTTCCCTATATTTTTCGCGGCGCGCTGGACTGCGGCGCGACAACCATCACCGATGCGATGGAGGTGGCTGCGGTGCACGCGATCGCCGAGCTGGCCCAGGCCGAGCAAAGCGAGGTGGTGGCGGCCGCCTACACGGGTGAGACGCTGAGCTTTGGGCCGGAGTATTTGATCCCCAAGCCCTTCGATCCGCGCCTGATGATGAAGATTGCACCGGCGGTTGCGCAGGCCGCGTTCGACAGCGGCGTGGCCGCACGCCCGATCACCGACATGGACGCCTACCGCGATACTTTGCAGACCTTTGTCTATGCGTCGGGCACCTTGATGAAGCCGATTTTCGAGGCCGCCAAGCGTGCGCAAGCCTGCAAAAAGCGCGTCGCCTATGCCGAGGGCGAAGAGGAGCGGGTGCTGCGTGCGGCCCAAATCGTGGTGGACGAAGGAATCGCCCGCCCCACCTTGATTGGCCGCCCGGCGGTCATTGCCCAGCGGATTGGGAAGTTTGGCCTGCGCCTGAAGGAGGAGCTTGACTATGACGTGGTCAACGTTGAGCAAGACCTGCGTTACCGTGATTTCTGGCAAACCTACCACCGCCTGGCCGAGCGCAAGGGCGTGACCGTGCCGGGGGCCAAGATTGAAATGCGCCGCCGCCTGACCTTGATTGGCGCAATGCTGCTGCACAAGGGCGACGTGGACGGCCTGATTTGCGGCACCTGGGGCACGACCGCCATGCACCTGCACTATGTTGACCAGGTGATCGGCCACCAGCCGTCGGCGGCAGCCATGCCGTGCGACCCCCAGCTTGGCACCCAGGTCTATGCCTGCATGAACGGCTTGTTGCTGCCCGAGCGCCAGGTGTTCTTGGTCGACACCCACGTCAACTACGACCCGAGCGCCGAGCAGCTGGCCGAGATCACCATCATGGCGGCGCAAGAGGTGCTGCGCTTTGGCATCAAGCCCAAGGTCGCGCTGCTGTCGCACTCCAACTTTGGCAGCAGCAATGAGGCCAGCGCACAGAAGATGCGTAAAACGCTGGAGCTTTTGCGCCGGCAAGCGCCGTGGCTGGAGGTGGACGGTGAGATGCACGGCGATGTTGCGCTCGACGGCCGCCAGCGCCTGACCAATATGCCGCATACGACGCTGGCGGGCGACGCCAATTTGCTGGTGTTTCCGAATCTGGACGCCGCCAATATTGCCTACAACCTGCTCAAGACGGCCGCTGGCGGCAATATTGCGATTGGCCCGATTTTGTTGGGCTGCAAACAGCCGGTGCACATCCTGACCGCCAGTGCGACAGTGCGGCGGATCGTCAACATGACGGCAATCACTGTCGCGGGCGCCAATGCCGTGGCGGCTGGCGGCTAACTCTCATGCATGGGCCAAGCGCCACCGAACGAAGAAACCGCGCCGCGCGCGCCGCCCCCAGTGCACCCGTGGATCTGGTTCTGCCAAGCAACAAGCGTTGCTTGGCACACTGTTCAAGAATTCTGCCTCATTATTGGGCAATACAGCTTGCTTTTTAAAGATGTTTACGGCACACTAGCGCCTTGAAATTTTCGGGTTAACCCGAGCTTTTGAGGGCGTTTTCGATGGTGAGAATTGCAGTTGCTGGCCGTCGTTGGGCGCCAGGCCTTCGTCTGGCAGCTGTGCTGGCGGTATTGCTGGTGTTGGCCTCGTTGTTCTCCGCGTTGTTCTACCAACCGGCTGCGCAGCCCGCCTTGGCCACGGCCACGGTGGCATTGGCGCAGCTGCCCCAGCAAGGGCGTGAGACCTACCGTTTGATTCACCAGGGTGGGCCTTTCCCGTACGAAAAAGATGGCACCGTATTTGGCAACCGTGAAGGCCTGTTGCCGCAATACGCCCGGGGTTATTACCGTGAATACACGGTGGCAACACCGAAGGCACGCAACCGAGGGGCGCGCCGTATTGTTTGCGCCGGGCCTGCCAAAACGCCCGTCCAGTGTTATTACAGCGCCGACCATTACGCGAGTTTTCGCACTATTGTCGAGTGACTCAGTATTAAAAATGAGCAGCCCAGCTGAAACAGTGCTGGCCAGGTTTACGGCTTCCCAAGCCGCTATGGTTTGATTTTTTTAAAAGAGAGCACGGGGATGGATAAACCACTTCGTAAAGAGTCTGATTTGCCGTTGCGAAACGTGCGCAGCAATATCGTTCAGTCGATTCGCGCGTTTCGGGTACAGGATTTGCAAGAAGCTGCCTTGCAGCTGGGCCAGCATTTTCTCTACGCCAATTTGGCCAATGCGCAGTCCAAGCAGGATGTGCTGGACATGATTGCCGCGCAATTCACGTTTCCCGCGCATTTTGGGAAAAACTTTGATGCCTTGCACGACTGCATGACCGATCCGCTGCACAAGTCTGGGCCTCAGCCCGGCTTTATTGCGGTGCTGGAGCAGGTGCCCGCGCATGCCAAGTTTGACAAAGAGGCGCGCGAGCAATTGCTCGATGTTTTCCGGGAGGTGGCCGATTACTGGGCTGAACGGAAAATACCGTTCCGCTGTTTCTATTCTTTTCTGTAGCCCGTTCTGCACACACCAGCCAAGCAGAACGGGCGAAATCGGCACAAAGCACCCAGGCAGTGACAGACACTGCGGGGCTGACAGAAGACGGCGAGAAAATGCCCACCGACAAGTTGGTCGATGTCTCGCCTTTGGCGCTGCGCATGAGCAGCCCGTTTAACAGCAATTATTGGCTCTCAGCCGCTTGATTGACTCAGCCCCCAGGCTGCGCTGTCGCTTCGCCAACCCCCTGCTCGGGGGCGATACCAGAGGACTGGCAAAGCCAGATCCCCGGTATCCTTGAAGGGGAGCGTTGCGCTTATGGCCGGCGCTGTTGCCTGTTCAAAAAAGCCCGTTTTTAGAGCGGGCTTTTTTACGTCTGGGTGAGGTAAAAATAGGTTTTCTTGATATTTGATAGCTGCTAGCGCATTATTTGACATCACTTCAAGTGCAAAACATATTGAAATTCATTGTTTATTAGCGGTATTAGCTATAATTTTTGGGTAAAAACACTGTTTTACGCCCCGGCACGGTTTGGGCAAAAACCGGCGCTGGAGGGTTTTGCGCTTGGGATTTTGCCGCAGCCAGTGGCGAGTGCGCAGCTTTTTGCTAAATCTCAATCTTGCTGCCGAGCTCGACCACGGAGTTGTTGGGCAGGTTTAGGAAGTCGGCGGCGGCGCTGGCGTTGTGGTGCATTTGCGCAAACAGCTTTTCGCGCCACGGCGCCATGCCGCTGCCCAGGGTTGGGATGATGCTGTCGCGGGAGAGGAAGTAGCTGGTCGTCATGGGCTCGACCTCGCAGCCACGGCCACGCAAATGGGTGAGTGCGCTTGGCACGTCGGGGTCATTTTTGAAGCCGTAATGGATGACCACCTGCCAGCAGTTGTGGCCGAGCGGCTCGATGGCCAGCCGCTTGTCCATGCCAATCCACGGCACTTCGTGGCTGCGCACGGTGACGAAGAGGTTGTGTGCGTGCAGCACTTTGTTGTGCTTGAGGTTGTGCAGCAGGGCGTGCGGTACGGCGCCGGGCTCGGCGGTGAGGAAGACGGCCGTGCCTTCGACCCTGGTTGGCGGGTTGGCAAAGACGGCGCCAAGAAAGCCGGGCAGCTCGATGGCGTCGGTACGCAGTTTCTCGCGCAGCAGACGCCGGCCGTCCTTCCAGGTCAGCATCAGCGTAAAAATGGCGCCACCAATGGCCAGCGGGAACCAGCCGCCAGCAAAGAATTTGAGCAAGTTGGAGGTCCAAAAGGCAAAGTCGACCACAAAGAAGAAGCCGGTGGCCAGCAGGCACAGCCAGAGCGGGTATTTCCAGCTGTAGCGCACCACGTAGAAGGTCAGGATGGTGGTGATCAGCATGTCGGTGCAAACGGCGATGCCGTAGGCGGCCGCCAGGTTGCCGGATGACTTGAACAGCAGCACCGCCAGCGCAATCGCCACAAACAGGCCCCAGTTGACGAACGGGATATAGATTTGCCCGGCTTCGCGGGCGCTGGTGTGGATGATTTTGAGGCGCGGCAGGTAGCCCAGCTGGATCACTTGCTTGGTCACCGAGAAGGCGC
>JAYVXE010000063.1:0-2468 GCA_043785395.1 Burkholderiaceae bacterium
AAGCTTTCCGATGCAAATGCAGGCCGCTTTTCCAGCAAATTTTTCTTCAAAATTAGCGATCGCTTTGACTTGCTCAACCCTACACAGGAAACGAAAACATCGGTACTCAACAAGGAAGATGCGCTGGATTTGCTAGCGGTGGATTACCTGCACAGTGCCGAGCATCGTCAAGATTTGACACTGGCACATGCCCGCGCAGAAATTAAGCCCTTGCTCAAGCAATGCCGGGCCGTCAAGCGGCTACCAGAAAAACCCCAGGCCGAGTGGAAAACCAGCCCCATGCTGCTCGCTGACGGGGCCTTGCTAGTTCGATTTTTGGCGCAAAAAGGAATTGACGAATGAAGCCAGAGAACGCAGCACAATGGCAGTTCAGTGCGCTCGACACGCTGTTTTTCAAAGAGTCGCGTCCGATGGAGGCTATTGGCGGCGCCCAATTGCAAAGCGTGTTCCCGCCGCCAGCACGTACCCTGATCGGTGCCATTCGCACCGCCATTGGAGAGGCACACCAAGTCGATTGGAAGGCTTATGCACAAGATCCGCAACACCCGCTCAAAGCCACCATCGGTAGCCCCGACTCGCTTGGCCCCCTTTCTTTTAACGGGCCCTTTTTGCTCAGAAATGAGCAGCGTTTATTCCCGCTGCCCCTGGCACTGCTTTATGCCGAAGGTGCAGAAAATGGAAAATTCACCCGTTTAAAACCCTCAGGCACGGTCACGGAATCTGACATTGGTCAGGTACAACTGCCCTTAACGGCAGAGCCATAAACGCAGGGCCAACCGGTGTGGGCTTCACGCATGATGGGCAAATCGATCACGCCCACCGATTTACCGGCACCGGCATGCATAGAGGTTTCAGCAATAAGGCCAAGAAGTGCATGTTGCATTTTTTTTCCAATTAAATATTCATCATTACGCTAACTACCAGGTGCCCACGGCGATTTCGCCCCTGCCATAGTCGGTGTCAAGGCCAATGTGCTTGCCATGCAGCGCCTTGGCGTCGCCTTGCAGTACTTCAAAAAAGTAGCAACTGCCAGCCGGCACCAAACTGTCCATGGTGCGCGGCGCACGCTGTACCAAGTCCCAACCGCCTTCACGCACCGGTTTGCCCACCACGCAACACAGCAGACGCAGGCGCACACCGTGGAGCGTGCCTTCCCAGACGGTTTGGGAGCGCTCCGTGCGGACTTGTTGCAGGCCATCGGGCAACCAGCCCTGTGTGAATTGCGCATGCGTTACCAGCATGAGCAGCAGATGCTCGTTTTTGATTTCCCCGGTGGGGAGTTCTTGCACCGGTTTACGGATCCAAGCGGCGAGCCGACCTTCTGCGCCTAGGCGACCCAGCCCTTGCTGCATAGCAGGCATATTTGGCAAGCCCTTGACAACGAGGCCAATGGCGACGTTTTGCTCAGGGCGCACATGCCGGGTTTGGTAGAGCAGACCTTCTACGGTGGTGCGGGTGCTGTTGTCACGGCCAATGCCCAGCCGTTCCTCGTTTTTATAGAGTTGGTTGGGCGTGATGACGGCTGCCTCCTGGGGTAGTCCACCGGCAAGAAAAGCCTTTAAACCATCGTGTGTGAAGCCCACACCGGTTGGCCCTGCGTTTATGGCTCTGCCGTTAAGGGCGCTTTGCGCGCCAAAGCAACGCAAGAAAACCAGCCCTGGCTGGCCGATGTATTTGGCCCGGATACCAAGAATGCCAGCGAGCATGCTGGCGCCCTGGCCGTGGGCGATGCCCGTCTTTTGCTGCTACCAGTGCGCAGCCTCACCAGCCATTTCAAATGGGTTACCTGCCCGTCTTTGCTACGCCGCGCCGCCGCCGATGCCCAGCGCCTCGGCATTACCAGCGCCGTCACGCTGAATGGGGTTGAGCTGAAAGAAGAGGATGCCATCACACCCGAGCAAGAAGGCAATCTTTTTTTGGAGGAATTTCATTTCACTGCCAAAAAGCAAGACCTCCAGGCTTTGATCACCTGGTTGGCACGCTTTGTCGGCACTGGGTTCAAAGAGCTATTACAAAAACAACTGGTGATTGTCTCAGACGACATGTTCAGGCACATGGCCCAGTACGCGACCTCGGTCACGCCGCATATTGCCATTGACAATGCAAGCAAAACCGTAAAACCCGGTGCCCTCTGGTACGAGGAAACACTGCCGCCCGAGACCGTGCTGTATGTAGCATTGGCGGCCAATGCCAGCCGCAAAGCCCCGAAAGAAAATGATGCACAACACATGCTAAAGGCCGTGCTCAGCCTCTTTCCCCACGACACACCCTATCTCCAGCTGGGTGGCAACGAAACCGTTGGCATGGGCTGGTGCCGCGTGAACCGGGTCGAGGAGTAAACCATGCAAACCCTACAACAACAACGTGCCAAACACGCACTTGAACACGTACGAGAGCTGGTTCTACTGAATAACGGCGAAAAATTCAAAAGCCGCGCCAGTGAACTACCTTTCATGATCCATGCCAAC
>JAYVXE010000064.1:0-8174 GCA_043785395.1 Burkholderiaceae bacterium
GCCGCAGGCGCTTCGGGGGTGGGCCACATGAACAAAGACTGGCCCACGACATGGGAAAAACCCGTCAACCAACAAGCATGGCTTGCGCAGCATCAGCGGATCAGCGAGTCAGCGAGTCAGCGAAAAAAATTCTGCACCGATCCCACTAAATCATTAGGATTTGGCCCTGACTGACCTTGACGAAACTGGAGACCCACAATGGATACGAAAATGCGGGACACACACATGGATCATCCGCGCGCCAGGATGAGCGCAGAGGAAGAACGCCACCGTTTGACTCTGGAAGGCATGGCCGATGTCAGCGCTGGTCGCGTTGTTGCCCAAGCGGATGTGCAGGCCTGGGCGGCGAGTCTGGCAAGCGCTAGCCCCTTGCCTGTACCGCAACGATGACGCTGAAGTGGTCCAACGAAGCCGTAGCCGATGTGGCACGGCTTCACGACTTTTTGGCCCAAGTGAACCCGCCAGCCGCCGCCCGCACAGTCAAAATCCTGACGGAAGCGCCAAAGCAGCTCCTGAACCACCCCCCACCTTGGCCGACAACTGACCCCATACCTGCCACGCGAGGTGCGTCACATCATCGTCGGCAACTACGAAATGCGCTACGAATTGACCATAGGACTTACGCAAAATTGACCTGGCTAGGCATTTTTTCGCAGACAGTACACCTGGTACGGCAAGAAAAAAGAACGACGCCAGGGCGGTTTTGCGTAAGTCCTAGACCAGTTCTGCCATCTACATCTTGCGGATCTGGCACACACGCGAAGAGCGTTGAAAACGGGACGAAGCACCGAACCCCGCAGGGCGTCGATGCTGCGTCCAGCCCCCCTCAATACGTTCCCGGCAACAAAATGCGCTGGTCCACCGTGTCGATCTGGGTATGGCCGCAAAACGCCATCGTGGTGTCCAACTCCTTGTGGATAATCTCCAGCGCGCGCGTCACGCCGGCCTGGCCGTAAGCGCCCAGGCCGTACAAAAAGCTGCGCCCAATCAAGGTGCCGCGTGCACCCAAGGCGCGCGCCTTGAGCACATCCTGGCCGCTGCGAATACCGCCGTCCATCCAAACCTCGATCTCGCGCCCCACCGCAGCAACAATCGCCGGCAGCGCGCTGATGCTGGACGGCGCGCCGTCGAGCTGGCGGCCACCGTGGTTTGAGACGATCAAGGCGTCTGCACCGCAGTCAACGGCCAGGCGTGCGTCCTCGGCATCCATGATGCCTTTCAAAATCAGTTTTCCGCCCCAGCGTTTCTTGACCCACGCAACATCAGCCCAGTTCAGCGACGGGTCAAACTGCTCGGCGGTCCAGGCCGACAGCGACGACAAATCACCCACGCCCTTGGCATGGCCGACGATATTGCCAAAACTGCGCCGCTGGGTGCCGAGCATGCCCCAGCACCAGCGCGGCTTGGTCGCCAAATTGAGTATGTTGGCCACGGTGGGCCGGGGCGGTGTCGACAAGCCGTTTTTAATGTCTTTGTGGCGCTGGCCCAAAATTTGCAAATCCAGCGTGAGCTGCAAAGCCGACACATTGGCGGCCTTGGCACGCTCGATCAGGCGCTCCATAAAGTCGCGGTCGCGCATCATGTAGAGCTGAAACCAAAACGGCTGGCGCGCAGTATGCGCTGCAATATCTTCGATCGAGCAAATACTCATGGTCGAGAGCGTGAATGGAATGCCAAAGGCCTGCGCCGCCCGGGCCGCCAAAATCTCGCCGTCCGCATGCTGCATGCCGGTCAGGCCGGTGGGCGCAATCGCAACCGGCATCGCCACCTCCTGCCCCACCATGCGGCTGCGGGTGCTGCGCCCCTCCATATTGATGGCGACCCGTTGGCGCAGCTTGATTTTCTGAAAGTCGCTCTCATTCGCACGGTAAGTGCCCTCGGTCCACGCGCCCGAATCGGCGTAGTCGTAGAACATGCGCGGCACACGCCGCTTGGCAACAATGCGCAGATCTTCAATACAGGTTATTTTGGACAGCAAGACAAACTCCTCTGGTGGGGTGGCAATGGTATAGCGTCTTGACAACGCGATTCCAACGCCTCCTGCCACTCCAGCTGGCACCGCACCCGTTGGAGTGGCAGGGTATCTGCCCACTGCGCAGCAAGCAGGCCGTGTTTAAGATTAGGACTTACGCAAAACCGCCCTGGCGTCGTTCTTTTTTCTTGCCGTACTGGGAGTACTGTCTGCGGAAAAATGCCTAGCCAGGACAATTTTGCGTAAGTCCTAAAGATCAAAAAAGCTGGCCGCCCCATCCCGGTGCGGCATTGCACGGCATTCAGCAGCCGCCCGCAAACTGCCTTCCCCCAAGCCAAGCCAACCCAACCCAACCCAACCCAAGCAAGGTACCCTTTTATGCAAACCCTCGTCATCGTGCATTTTCCTGGCCTCGCGCCAGACGGCTCAGCGCAGCAGGCGCTAGACCTGTCGCTGACCAATGTGGACACCTACCGCAAACTCGGCGCCCAAGGCCTGCGCTCCAAGCACTATTACTACGGCCCCAGCGGCGGCGGCGGCGTCTACCTGTGGGAGTCCAAGGAAGCCGCCCAGGCCTGGTACACCGACACCCTGCTCGAACGCCTGACCAAAACCTTTGGCGTCGCCCCCACACTCAGCTGGTTTGACAACTTCCTGACAGTGGACAATGTCGCAGGCAGCGTGCACATTGGCGCCGGGCTCCAAGGCCAAATCCCCTGACAACGCCCGGCCCGCAAGCGGCGCTGCGCCGCCGCTTGGCTTGTTAAAACGCTGGCACCACCGCGCCTTTGTACTTGGTTTTAATAAAATCCCGCACCGCATCGCTGTGCAAAGCCTTGGCCAGTTTTTGCATGGCCGCCGACTGGTGGTTGTCGGCGCGGGCCACGACGACATTCACATACGGTGAATCTGCGCCTTCAATAAACAAGGCATCCTTGGTCGGCTGCAATCCCGCCTCCAGTGCGTAATTGGTATTGATCAAGGCCATACCTACATCGTCGAGCGAGCGCGGCAACATCGGCGCCTCCAGCGCACGGAACTTGAAGCGGCGCGGATTTTCTGCAATATCCAGCGGGGTTGCAAGAATATTATTCACATCCTTCAGCTTCAGTAAACCTTGCTGCTGCAACAGCAACAAGGCGCGTCCACCGTTGGACGGATCATTCGGAATGGCAATCGTTGCACCATCTTTGAGCTCAGACAGCTTTTTGATTTTTTTCGAATAAGCGCCAAAGGGCTCAATATGCACCGCAGCCACCACCGTCAACTGGGTTTTACGGTCTTTATTGAAGGTATTGAGGTAAGGCTTGTGCTGGAAAAAATTGGCATCCAACTGCTTATCCGCCAATTGCAAATTGGGTTGCACATAATCGCTGAAAACCTTGACATCCAATGTGATGCCGTCTTTGGCCAGCATCGGCTTGACGACTGCCAAAATCTCAGCATGGGGCACCTCGGTGGCGCCAATGGTGATTTTTTCGGCCAAAGCCAGGCCACTGGTCAAGGCCAATGTCGAGGCCAGTACGGCGGCACACAATAGCTTAGAACGCATAATAATTAATCCTTGGGTTTAAAGAGAAGGGTAAACGCATCCAGCGTCTTGCGCCCCTACAAACATGCAGCCGGGCCGCCCGAGCGCTTGGCACCGGGCCTGCATTTTTTTCGCATTTTTTCGCAATCTGCCCGCCCGCAGCCCATCGCTGGCAACAAGGCAAAAACCACAATTTTTATAGCTATCACCGCATGTATTTAAACGATTTCAACATCAAAACACATTGAAATTGAATGAAATATAGCGGTACTAGCTATTAAAACCATGGGGTCAGCCCTTGACGCCGCAGCCGTGGCTCTTCGCCCTGGCTGCGGCTTGGGCGGCCTCAGGCTGCGGCCACCGCCTTCAAGGCCGCGTTGAAGCTGGCGCTGGGCCGCATCACGGCGCGCATCTTGGCGGCATCGGGCAGGTAGTAGCCGCCAATGTCGGCCGGCTGGCCTTGCACAGCTTTCAGCTCGGCCATGATTTGCGTCTCTTGTGCAGCCAGGCTGGCCGCCAGTGGCGCAAAGTGCGCTTGCAGCGCCAGGTCTTCGCTTTGCGCGGCCAGCGTCTGCGCCCAGTACAGCGCCAGGTAGAAGTGGCTGCCCCGGTTGTCCAGCTCACCGGTGCGGGTTGACGGGCCTTTGCCGTTGTCCAGCAGCATGCCGGTGGCCGTGTCCAGCGTTTGCGCCAAGAGTTTGGCCCGGGCGTTGTGGGTCTTGATTCCCAGGTCTTCCAGCGACACCGCCAAGGCCAAGAATTCACCCAAAGAATCCCAGCGCAGATGGTTTTCTTCCACCAACTGTTTGACATGCTTGGGCGCTGAGCCGCCGGCGCCGGTCTCGAACATCGCGCCGCCGGCCATCAGCGGCACGATCGACAGCATCTTGGCGCTGGTGCCAAGCTCCATGATCGGGAACAGATCGGTCAGGTAGTCACGCAAGATGTTGCCGGTGACCGAGATCGTGTCTTTGCCCCGGATCACGCGCTCCAGCGTGTAGCGCATGGCGCGCACCTGCGACATGATTTGAATGTCTAAGCCGTTCAGGTCGTAGTCTTGCAAATACAGCTTGACCTTCTTGATCAGCTCCGCTTCGTGCGGGCGGTACTCGTCCAGCCAGAAAACCGCCGGCATGCCCGACAAGCGGGCGCGGTTGACGGCCAGTTTGACCCAGTCACGGATCGGTGCGTCCTTGACCTGGCACATGCGCCAGATGTCGCCCGCCTCGACGTTTTGCGAGATCAGCACCTTGCTGCTGGCCAGGTCGACGATGCGGGCCTCGCCGGCCTCGGCAATCTCAAAAGTTTTGTCGTGCGAGCCGTACTCCTCGGCCTTTTGCGCCATCAAACCAACATTCGGCACCGTCCCCATGGTGCGCGGATCAAAAGCGCCGTTGGTCTTGCAAAAGTTGATCATCTCCTGGTAAATGCGGGCAAAAGTGCTCTCCGGCATCACTGCCTTGGTGTCCTTGGGACGGCCATCCGGGCCCCACATCTTGCCGCCGAGGCGGATCATGGCCGGCATCGAGGCGTCCACGATGACGTCGTTGGGGGCGTGCAAATTGGAGATGCCTTTGGCCGAGTCGACCATCGCCAGCTCGGGCCGGTGCTCGTGGCAGGCGTGCAAGTCTTTGGTGATTTCCTCGCGCTGCGAGCTCGGCAGATCGGCAATTTTTTCGTAAACGCTGGACAGGCCGTTGTTGACGTTGACGCCAAGCTCCTCAAACAGCTTGCCGTGCTTGGCAAACGCGTCTTTGTAGAAAATCTTCACCGCATGGCCGAACACGATCGGGTGCGAGACCTTCATCATGGTGGCCTTGACGTGGAGCGAGAACATCACGCCGGTTTGGCGCGCATCCTCCATTTGCTCTTCGTAGAATTGGCACAGCGCGCTCTTGGACATGAACATGCTGTCGATGACTTCACCGGCCAGCAAAGAAACCTTGGGCTTGAGCACCAGCGTCTTGCCACTGGCGGTGACCAAATCCATCTTGACATCGCAGGCCTGGGCCAGCGTCAGGCACTTTTCGCTGGCATAAAAGTCCCCGCCGTGCATGTGCGCAACATGGGTGCGCGAAGCCGGGCTCCAGGCACTCATGCTGTGCGGGTTTTTGCGGGCATTGCGCTTGACCGCAGCCGGTGCGCGGCGGTCGGAATTGCCCTCGCGCAGCACCGGATTGACGGCACTGCCCAGCACCTTGGCGTAGCGTGCGGCCAAGGCCAGCTCGGCCTCGGTCTTGGGGTCTTCCGGGAACGCAGGCAGCGCATAGCCGCCCGCCTGCAACTCGCGGATCGCGGCTTGCAGCTGCGGCACCGAAGCGCTGATATTGGGCAACTTGATGATGTTGGTGTCGGGCAGCTGCGCCAGCCGCCCGAGCTCGCCCAGGTTGTCAGGCACGCGCTGCTGCGCCTCCAAATGGTCCGAGAATTCGGCCAAAATCCGCGCCGCCACCGAGACATCACGCGTGACCACGTCGATACCGGCGGCAGCCGTGAACGCCTGGACAATCGGCAGCAATGAATAGGTCGCCAGCAACGGCGCTTCGTCGGTCAGCGTGTAGATGATGGTGGGGTGTGCGCTCGCCATGGTTGACTTCTCCTGCATTGAGACGGTGTAGTGGGCTGCCCGGTAGGGTGTTGCGCGCTGCCTGGAACCAAAAAACCGCGTCTTTTCGCCAGAAATATTTTTGCAAATTCTGGCCCAAAACCCAGCGGTCTTCGGTGTTCCACCAAGCACACAACACCACACTAGCGCAGCAAAACAAGGCCGCACCAAACGGCGGCCACTGGCCAGGAGTCTACTTGACAGACCTGCTTGCACCGCCCTGCGCGCCGCCCCCGCCAAGAGTGCGGCCAGAGTGCGGCCACCAACGTCTGCCCTAAAATCGCAGAGTTTTGCACCCCCGTTGCTGCGACCCTTCGTGGCCCTCGACATGACCGCCCTGCCCCATCTGCCCCATCTGCCCAGCCTCGCCCAGCCGCCGTCTCCTTACGAAGACTTCATGCGCCATGTCGTCAACCACGGCATCACCAAGGCCGACCGCACCGGCACCGGCACCCAAAGCGTGTTTGGCCACCAAATGCGCTTCGACCTGCGCCGTGGCTTTCCCCTGGTCACCACCAAGAAAGTCCACCTGCGCTCAATCATCCAAGAGCTGCTGTGGTTCCTCAGTGGCTCGCGCAGCAACCACTGGCTGCAAGAACGCGGCGTCACGATTTGGGACGAATGGGCCCGCGCCGACGGCGACCTCGGCCCCGTCTACGGCGTGCAGTGGCGCAGCTGGCCAACGCCGGATGGCGGCCACATCGACCAAATCGCCCAAGCCATTCAAACCATCAAGACCAACCCCGACAGCCGCCGCATCATCGTCAGCGCCTGGAACGTGGCCGAACTCGACCAAATGGCCTTGATGCCCTGCCACGCCCTGTTCCAGTTCTACGTCGCCCCGGCCAGCAGCGCCGGTGGTCGCGCCCAGCTCAGCTGCCAGCTCTACCAACGCAGCGCCGACATCTTCCTCGGCCTGCCCTTCAACATCGCCAGCTACGCGCTGCTGACGCACTTGATGGCGCGCGAATGCGGGCTCGGCGTCGGCGATTTCGTCCACACGTTCGGCGACGCTCACCTCTACCTGAACCACGTCGAGCAGGCGAAGACGCAGCTCGCGCGCACGCCGCGCGCCCTGCCGACGCTTAAAATCTCGGATCGGCCGAAGTCGCTGTTCGACGTGACTTTCGACGACGTCACGTTCGAGGGCTACGATCCTTGGCCGACGATCAAAGCCCCCGTCGCGGTGTGACGACGACGGCGATCGTCGTCGCGCACGACAGCGCGGCCGTCCTGCCGGCGTGCCTCGCCGCGTTGAACGGCGAGGGCGCGAGGATCGTCGTCGTCGACAACGCTTCGCGCGACGCGTCCCGGGCCTTGGCCGCCGAGGCCGGAGCGCATGTCGTCGCCAATCCGAAGAACCAAGGATTCGGTCGCGCGTGCAATGTCGGCGCACGCGGCGCGATGACGGAATTTTTGCTGTTCATCAACCCGGACTGCGTGCTTGAGCCGGGAGCGCTGGGGCGCTTGCTGGAGGCCGCCGAGCTTTATTCCGACGCGGTCTTGTTCGCGCCGCGCACGTTCGGCGCGGACGGATCGATGGCGTTCGGCCTGTCCGCGTCGTTGGCCCCCGTTCTCGCAGTCGGCGAGCTGCGGCGGCCCGATGGGGACTGCTGCATCGGGGGAACCTCGGGCGCCGCGATGTTGGTCCGCCGCGCCGCCTTCGCGGCCATCGGCGGCTTCGACGAAAACATCTTCCTCTATGCCGAAGACGACGATCTCAATCGACGGTTGATCGACGCCGGCGGCTCGCTCGTCCACGTCCATGCGGCGCAGGCGAAGCACGCGCACGGTCGGTCGAGCCCGCTCTCGCGCGCGCTCGAGCGTCGCAAGCGGTGGCATCTGGCCTGGTCGCGCTGCTACGTCGCGCGCAAACATGGGCGGCCGAACCAAGCCCTTCGCATCCTTGCGCGAAGCGCGCGGCAATGGTTGTTCGCGACGCTGGCCTTCCGGCGCGACGCCGCCGCCAGGCACGCGGGCGCGTTGGCGGGCGCCTGGGCGTTCGCACGGGGGCGAACGGCATTGGAACGCGAGGGACTGGCATGACTGAGCCGCGCATCTCCATC
>JAYVXE010000065.1:0-2458 GCA_043785395.1 Burkholderiaceae bacterium
GAGCGCGCCGCTTCCAGTGCACCCGTGGATCTGGCTCTGCCAGGCCACCGGGTGCGCCCCCTTGAGGGGGAAGCGCCGCAGGCGCTACGGGGGGGGGGCACGTTAACGCTCATGCATGGGCCCAGCGCCCCGAACGATGAAACAGGGGCACGCGACGAGCGCACCCCCAGTGCACCCGTGGATCTGGCTCTGCCAGGCCACTGGGTGCGCCCCCTTGAGGGGGCGAGCGCCGCAGGCGCAACAGGGGTGTTTCACGTTAAGTCCGCTAAGTCTTATTTCCAAAGCGCGCAACGGCTCTGCGCCTTGGTCGTAAAAACCTCGTCGCCCGGCAAAGTTTTGACCAGTTTCAAATAGTCCCAAGGCTTCTTCGACTCCGCCGGCGTCTTGACCTGCATCAGGTACATGTCGTGGACGTAGCGACCATCGGGGCGGATCACGCCGCTGCCGTAAAAATCACTGATCTTCATGCGCTTCAACTCGGCCATGACCTTGTCGGCGTCAACACTCTTGACGGCCTCAACCGCCTTGAGGTAGTTCATGGTGGCCGAGTAATCGGCGGCTTGCAAATCGGTGGGCATGCGCTTGGTTTTGTCAAAGTAGCGCGCTGACCATTGGCGGCTCGCATCGTTCATGTCCCAGTACCAGCTGGCTGTATGCATAAGACCTTGGGCGTTCTTCAGGCCCAGGCTGTGGATATCGCTCAAGAACACCAACAGCCCGGCGACCTGCATGTTTTTGTGGATGCCGAACTCGCGTGCCGCCTTGATCGCATTGATCGTGTCGCCGCCCGCATTGGCCAGCCCCAGCACTTGGGCCTTGGAGTTTTGCGCCTGCAACAAGAAAGAGGAAAAGTCCGAAGCATTGATCGGGTGCTTGACGCCGCCAACCAGCGTGCCGCCTTTTCCCTTGACGACCTTCGACGTATCTTCTTGCAGCGCTTGGCCAAAGGCGTAGTCAGCCGTCAAGAAAAACCAGCTCTTGCCGCCCTGCTCCACCACGGCGCTGCCAGTCCCATTGGCCAGCGCCACGGTGTCATAGGCGTAATGCACGGTATAGGGCGAGCACTGCTCGTTGGTCAGCACCGAGGTGCCAGCGCCGTTGTTGAAGTAAACACGTTTTTTCTCGTGCGCCACCTTGGCTGTCGCCAGTGCCGTGCCCGAGTTGGTGCCGCCAAAAACCATCGTGACACCCGCCGTATCGATCCACTCACGCGCCTTGGACGCCGCAATGTCGGCCTTGCCCTGGTGGTCGGCAGTCAGCAGCGTGATCGGCTGGCCCAGCGCCTTGCCGCCAAAATCATCGATCGCCATCTGGATCGCCGTCGCCCCGCCCTTGCCCTCAACGTCCGAATACAGGCTCGACATATCGGTGACAAAGCCGATTTTTACCTGGGCCTGGGCACTGGCCAAGCCGACGGCGGCCAGCAACAGGCCCAAAGCGGTAGGTTTGAAGTTCATAGTGGTGTTCCGTTGAGAAAGAAAAAAAGTACAAGAACGGGTCAAACCGTCACAGATCAAAGGCCGTCGGCCCAACCAAATCCGCCCAATCCGCACAACCCGCACAACGCGCCCAGCTCATACGCCCAAGAGCCGGGTCAGCACCGGCATCTTGGCCTCCAGCTCGGCGGCGGCAAAGGCCTCGACCATGCGGCCATGCTCCATCACATAAAAGCGGTCGGCCAAGGGCGCTGCAAAACGAAAATTCTGCTCGACCATGACGATGGTGTAGCCAGCCTTGCGCAGCGTCAGCACCATGCGTGCCAGCGTCTGCACGATGACGGGGGCCAAGCCCTCCGATATTTCGTCGAGCAGCAGCAGCTTGGCGCCCGTGCGCAAAATCCGCGCCACCGCCAGCATTTGCTGCTCGCCGCCCGACAGGCGCGTGCCCTGGCTGTGGCGGCGCTCGGCCAAATTGGGGAACATGGCATAGATGTCGTCCACCGACATACCCGCTGCCGTCCCTTTGAGCTGGGGCGGCAGCAGCAGGTTTTCTTCGCACGACAGGCTGGAGAAAATACCGCGCTCTTCCGGGCAATAGCCCACGCCCAAATGGGCGATGCGGTGCGTCGCCAGCGCAATCGTCTCCTGCCCGTGGACCTTGACCGAGCCGCTGCGCGCGCCCGTCAAGCCCAAAATAGCGCGCAAAGTCGACGTGCGCCCCGCGCCATTGCGCCCGAGCAAGGTCACCACTTCGCCCGGCTGAACCAGCATGTCAACGCCGTGCAGCACATGGGACTCACCGTACCAAGCCTGCAAACCCGTGGTCTGCAAGGCCGGCACCACGCCAGGGACAGCACCTCGGGCCGAGGTCTGGCTTGCAGTGGCCCGCATCAATGCGCCCCTTCCAACGGGGCGTCGGTACTGGGCGGGCTCCAATTTGAAGTGCAACACCCCCCATCCAGTAAGGTATAGCCCCATGGGAACGCACTACTCACACCTCGGCGAAGCCGATCGGATCA
>JAYVXE010000066.1:0-8117 GCA_043785395.1 Burkholderiaceae bacterium
CGAAAGGGCTTGAGGCCGACAAAGTCCCGCACGCTGGGATGGCCGGCAAAGCGCTGGTGCAGCGGCTGATCGGCGGCGGTGATGAGGAAGTAGTCGTAGGCGCTGGCGCGCTGTCCGGCCATCAGGTACTGGAAATGCATGCGGAATTTATCGCCGCGCAGCCGCTGGTAGTCGGGGGGCGCAAACATCTCGGCGAACTTGGGCGACAGCAGCTTGGGCCGGTCTGGCGCAGCGTCGGTGCAGACAACACCGCAGGCCGCCAGCGGATCGGTCAGCGCGAAGCAGCAACCGTCGGGTGGGGCCGAAAAATCAATCCAATGCAACTGCGCCCGCCCAGGCTGCGCCAGGCTGGCCAGCTCAGCACGAAAGCGCTGCGCCTGCGGCAGCAAGCCCAGCAGCGGCAGCCACTGCCCGAGTGTGAGCAGCGCAATCGGCGGGCCGCTGCGCCCCAGCGCGGGCTCTAGCGCCAAGGCCCGCGCCAGCACCGACACCGCCATCACCGAACCCGTGCTGTGGCCGACCAACAAAATCTCGTCATCCAGCGCAGCCCGCCAGCGTGCCAACAGGCGCTGGGCGTGGGCGTCGATGCGCCGCTCCAAATCAGGCACTTGGCCGCGTGCCTGGCGCGCCGTGAAGGCATAGCTGCGCACCATCCAGTACATGCTGTAGCGCGCATCCAGCCGCCGCCCCTGCCACAGCAGCAAGCCCGCCAAGGCCAGGCCCAGCAGCAGCCCGACTGCGCCGCTGCCAGCTGTGGCCGCGCCCAGCCAGCCCAGCAACAGCCCCAGCGGCAGGCCCAGCAACTGGACGCAGACCAGCACAAAGGGCGCGAACAAGGCCAGCGCAGGCGGCCAAGACAGCAGGAACATGCGCCACAACGCGGCGTGCCGCAGATTGAAGGCCGTTGTTTGCAGCACTTGCAACCACAGCGCCCAAAGCGGCTTGGGCCAGTGCCGGCGCACGATGTCGTCCCAGGGCAAGAACTCGTAATGGGTGAAGGTAGACCACCCCCGTAGCGCCTGCGGCGCTTCCCCCTCAAGGGGGCGCACCCGGTGGCCTGGTGAACGTGGCCCACCCCCGTCGCGCCTGCGGCGCTCCCCCTCAAGGGGGCGCACCCGGTGGCCTGGCAAAGCCAGCTCCACGGGTGCACTGGAAGCGGCGTGCTCGTCTCGCGGCGCAGGCGCATTTGCGCGGGCTTGGACGCTCCAATAGGCAGCCCCTGGCGCATCCGCCGACCCCGTCAAACGCTGACGCGGCCCAACCTCGAACGACCAGCCGTTGACAGCGCCCTGCTGCTGCGCCTGCGCCCGGTACAGCGCGTGGTAATGCGAAGCGCCTTTGGGGTCAAAGCCACTCAGGTAGAAGACGCAGCGTTGTGCAACGGTGGACATGGCTCAGTTCGCCTCAAAAAATCGTTGGCTTGTCCAAGCCCTTGTGCAGCACCAGGTCGACCACCGGCTGCTCACGCTTATTGGCGCGCCGGCAATGGTCTTGCTGAAACAGGTTGGTCAACCAGATCACGCAGCGCGCCCAGCGCCGATGGCGCACGCGCCAGGCGTGCGAGGACACGCTCTCCCAGGCGTAGCCGTTGAAGACCGAGGCGTTGACAAAATGGTCGAGTGCGCGCACCCCGGCACGCGCGCGCGCCGCACGGCCCAAGAAGCCGACCAAGACCAAGATCAGGTAGCCCACGATGGCCATCGGCACCACCGCCGTCATCAGTAAAAATCCAACCAAGCGTTCTTTCAATCCAAACTCCGTGGCAGCAGTTGCAAAAGCACGCCATTGGCCGAGCGAATCGTCAAACGCCCCACCGGCTGCGGCGTGTGCTCGGCCACCGGCTCAAGCCGGTAGGCGCGCACCACGCTGGCCAAAATCAGCACCGCCTCTTGCAGCGCAAAGGCCGCACCCATGCAGACCCGCTGGCCTTTGCTGAACGGCAGGTACGCCTGGCGCACGGCGTCGCGCACCGCCGGGTCGTCAAAGCGGTCCGGGTTGAAGGCGTCGGGCTCGCTCCACAGCGCGCGGTGCCGGTGCAGCAGCCAAGGCGCAATCACCACCGTCGCGCCAGCGGGCAGCTGCTTGTCGCGCATCGGGCAGGCCTGCGCGGTTTCGCGGGCAAAGAAGCCCACCGGGGGAAACAGGCGCATGGCCTCGCGAAACACATTCAAAACCAGCGGCAGCTCGCGCATATCACTCGCCTGCGGTGCCCGTTGCCCGAGCTGCGCCAGCACTTGCTCGTACATGCGCTGCTGCACGTCGGGCGCTTTGGCCAGCAAGTAGCAAGCCCAGGTCAGGGCGCTGGCCGATGTTTCGTGGCCGGCCAGGAACAGCATGCCGACCTGGTTGACGAGCTCGTCAAAAGAAAATGGCGCACCACTCTGGGCGTCCCGGGCAGCCAGGAACGAGGCCAAGATATCGACCGCAGCCTCCTCTTGGCCAGCACCTTGGTCAGCACCTTGGCCAGCCGCCTGCGCCCGCTGGTAAGCCTCGTAGCGTGGGCGAATCAGCTGCGCCAGCAGGCTGCGGATTTCCTCGGCGGCTTGGCGGCTGCGCCGACGCTCCCACGGCCACACCAACCAACGCAGGCCGTAGACCGCTGGCAGTACCAGCTTGGGCGCCAGCGCCTGGTAGCGCGCAAAGGCGTCAAACACCTGGTGCGCAGCAGCCCCGCTCAGCGCTTGGGAAAAAATGGTGCGGAATATCACATCGGCTGTGACATGGGTCATCTCAATCTCAATGTCCTGCGGCTGGCCAGCGGGCAGCGCCGCCAGCCGCCCGAGCAAGGCCTGGGTTGCGGCCCACATGGCGGCAAACGAAACCTGGAGCCGGGTCTGCTCAAACGCCGGCTTCATCATGTCGCGCTGGCGCTGCCACTGCGCGCCGTTGGTGGTGAAAATGCTCTCGCCCAGCAACGGCGCCAGCGCCTGGCCAAGCAAGGCGCTTTTGGGGAAGTTGTCGTCCTCGTTGGCCAGTACCCGGCGCACCTCCACCGGGTCGTTGAGCATGTACAAGTCCAGCCCCGGCAAATGCACCTCGCCCATTTGCATGTGGTAGCTGCGCTCGTAGAGCGAGTCCATCCAGGAGCGCCGGGCGCTGAAAAACAAGGACCAAATAGACACCCGGTCTTTGCGCGGACGGGGGTAGGCGGGACAAAAATGTTTCATAGAGCTTCCATAGCCGGCACCCGCTGGCGCAGCCTTTGGCCACCTGCCGTGAGTGCGAAATAGTCGTAAGCGCCGGGCAACTGGCCGGCCATCAGGTATTGCAAATGCATGCGCCGTCGATCCCTCCTCAGCTGCGCATAAACGGCAGGCGCAAACAACACATGAAAACGCGGCGACAGCATCGCATACGGGTTCGGGTAGGCGCAGGCCTCAGGTGCGCACAGCTGCACCGGGTCAACCTGGGCGCAAGCGCCCCAGTCGGCCAGCGCAGAAATATCAACCCAGCACAGCTCGGTTTGCTGCCCCACGCGCAGCAAATCGGCGCGAAACGCCTGTGCCTGCGGCATCAAAAAACCCAGCAGCGGAATACAGTGGCCCAGCGTCAACAACGATAGCTTACCGAGCGCCGTGCTGGCCGCAGCGCCCGGCGCGTAGCGCGCAACCACCTGCCCGCAGGCGGCCAGCGCCAGCATGCTGCCAACGCTAAAGCCCACCACCAGCACCTCATCGACCTGCGGGTCGTCCAGCCGCGCCTGCACCGACTGCGCCAGCTGCGCTAGGCGCGCCGTCAACGCGAACGGCGCGCCCAACTCCTGCTTGGTGGCCATGGAGTCCGCCCGGGCCCAGCGCTGCACAAAACTTCCAATATGGGCCAGCCAAAAAATCCGGCGCGGCTGCCCCCAGCGCCAGCCGGCCCAGCCCACAGCAGCGCCGACCAAGCCCGCCACCACCCCGCCCAGCGCAAGCCCTTGGCCCAAGACCAGCACAGCCACAAGCACAGCAGCCACAGCGGCCAACCCAGCCAGCGCCGCAACGAGCATCCAAAACAGCAGCGGAAAAACCAATACCAGCAAGGCATTCGGTGCCCGCCGCAAGCCCTGGTACAGCAGCTGCGGGCGCAGCGCCAGCGCGCCGTACAGCGCCAGCGCGTCGCGCGTTGCCTGCCAGCTGCTGCGCGGCCAGTGGCTGCGCACAATGTCGTCCCACTGCGCGTACTCAAAAACCGTGTGCGTGGCGTCTTCGGCCCGCCCGCTCTCGGCGCCACGCTGCACCGTCCACTGGCTGTTGCCATTGGCCAGCTTGGTGCGAGCGCCTACCCCGCACGCCAGGCCCGTCACCTGGGCCTGCAAGGCCGCTTGGCTGCGGTACAAGCGGTGGTAATAAGAGCCGCCCTTGGGGTCGAAGCCGCCCAGAAAAAAAACATGGCGACGCCGCACTGGCCCCGTCATCGCACAGCTCCCAGACAGCGCTCAAGCACCGCACAAGCCTCGGCCCGCGCCTGCTGCGCCGCACTCTGCCCAGCCCATTGGCGGCACGCCGCAGCCACGTCGGCCCGCGCCAACAAGGCCACCAAGCGGGCTCCCAGCAAACGCAGCTGCGGCGTGCGGCATTGCACACCCACGCCCAAGCGCTGCAAGCGCTGCGCATTGTCAAACTGGTCATAGGCCTGCGGCACCAGCAATTGCGGCACACCGGCCTGCAAGGCCTGGGCGCTGCTGCCAATGCCGCCGTGGTGTACCAGCGCCTGGGCACGGGGCAGCAAGGCGGCAAAGGGCGCGTAATCCGCGCTGTAGATGTGCGCCGGCAAGGCAGTGCGCAAAGCGGCGGGCAGCGCGCCCAGCAGCACACCGCGCTGGCCGCTGTGCGCACAAGCGGCCAGCGCGGCGTGAAAAAAATCCTCGCCCTGCTGCATGGCCGAGCCCGGCATGAACACCACCGGGGCCGCACCGGCCTGCAAAAACTGCTCCAAACCAGGCTCCAAACCCCGCACCGCAGCATCCTCAAACAAAGGAAAACCCAGCTGCACCACCTGCTTGGGCCAGTCGCTGGCGGCGGGCGCAAACCAGGCCGGGAACAGCGCCACACCGGCCTGCGGCGAATGCAGCCACTGCCCGAGCAGTGACACCGACACCGGCGCCAAACCCAGCGACCCGCGCAAAGCCTCCAGCGCCGGACGCACCAAGGGTTGCAGCTTGTAGTGGTCAAGCAAACGCCACAGGCCCTGGCGCGCAGCCTGCGGCAGCCAGCGCGGCAGCGTCCACTGCGCCAGCGTCATCGGGTGCTGGGTCGTGCGCAGCATGGTGGTTGCGGTATAGGCCGTGACCAAGGGCAGGCCCAGCCGCTCTTGCGCCACTCTGGCCCCCATCGCCAGCGGGCTGGCCAGCACCACATCGACAGCACCGGCCTGCGCCAAAGCGTGCAGACGTTGGTAGGTGGGGACCAAGGCCGGGCGCAGCAAATAGCGCCAGAGCACGCCCAGCCCATCGACCGGGTGCCAGAGCTTGGGATGCTCGACCGTGGCGCGCCAGTCGCTCTGACTGCCGATGGGATCAAACACCAGTCCGGCCTGCTCGACCACCGTGGCAAACGCCGGATTGGTCAGCATCCGCACCTGGTGGCCGCGCAGGCGCAGCGCCTGGCCCAGTGCCAACAAAGGATGGACATCGCCAGCACTGCCAAAAGTTACCAAACACACATGGGCCATCACGGACTCCTCTTGGGGCGGCCTCAGCGGCGCGCCAAAAAAGGCCGCAGCCATTTGCGCCACCACGGCGTGCGGCCACCGGCCTTGGCGCGCAAAACCAGCAAGGCATCCAAGGCCTGCTCAGGGCTGCAACGCTGGCCGCTGGCCGGGCTCACATAGCGCGGGTAGTACAGCAAAGCGCCAGCCACCAAGGCGTCCAGGCTAAGTCGGCGCTGCGCCCGGCGTGGATGCGGCTGCACGTCCTGCGTCAAACCGTAGCCGGCGTAAAACGGCTGGCCGTAACACACCACGGTCTTGCCGCGCAGCAAGGCCTCAAAGCCCGTCAACGAAGTTAGCACATGGACCTCGTCCACCTGCTCTAGCAGCTGGTGCATGGCGCCCTCGGTCAGCAGCTCGTCGCAGCAGGCGGCGGCCAACGCCGCGTCGCCCCCCGCGTGGCGCAGTCCGGCCACCACGTCTGGATGCGGCTTGTAGACCAGCCAGGCGTCGGGGCGCGCTGCCCGCACGGCGCGCAGCAGCGCCAGATTGGAGGTGACGGCGCAACAGCCAAACGCCAGCGAGGCGTCGGACTCCACCTGCCCCGCCACCAACACCACACAAGACGGCGCAGCGGGCCGTTGCCAATGGCGCTCGGGCAGGTTGTACTTGGTCAGGCCGGCGGCCACCACCCGCTGGCGAAACTGCTGCGCGCGCGCCAAGGTGGCGGCGTCAAAATCGCACTCCATCAGCAAGCGCTCCAGCGCACTCGGGCGGCTGGCATCGTAGTAAATGCCGACATCGTCAAGCACCCACGACAGCGGCGCAACCAAATCTGCGCCCAAGCCGACCGAGCGCAAAAAACCGTCCTCCAGCCGCAGCAAGCGCACCCCCGCCGGCACCCCCACCGGTGGCGGCGCACTGCCCCACAGCAGCAAATCACAACCGGCGGGGACTTGGTGCCCCTGCCGCACAAAACGCAGATCGGCGCGGCCTGTAAAGCGCCGCGCCAAGGCCTGCTTGCGCCAGGAAAAACCATGGCCGACCACGCACGGCCGCAGCACCAGCTCGGCGCTCATGCAAGCCGCTCCAGCCACGGCCCGACCTGGGCCAAATGCTGCTCCCACGTCGGCAGGCGCAGACCGGGCAAGCGTTGCAGCTGCGCATTGCGGCGCGGGCTGTCGGGCGCAGCGTAGTCCTGCACCGCCTGCGCCCAGCCGAGCCCGTCGAGCGGGCTCAGGTAGTCGGCCCGGGCCCCGGCGATCTCATAAAAAACCGGCAAATCGCTGGCCACCACCGGCGTGCCCAGTTGCAACGCCTCGGCCAGCGGCATGCCGTAGCCTTCCACAAAGGACGGAAACAGCAGCGCCCGCGCATGCCGCAGGTAACGCGCCACGTCGGCATCGCTGCCAGCGGCCACTTCATGCACATGGCCGCGCAGGGCCTGGCAGCGCTCCAGCATGTCGACAACGTTTTCGCACTCCCAGCCGCGCTGGCCGATCACGACCAAATGCGGTGCCGCCGGGCCCAGCCGCTCCACCAGCTCGCGCCACACATTGAGCAGCAGCAAGTGGTTTTTGCGCGGCTCGATCGTGCCCAGCACGACAAAATACGGCGCCTCCAACGGTGCCGTATCGGCGCCGACGGGCAACAGCGCCGGTGCCAGCGGTGCCACCAAGGTCGGCGGCAGCCGCCAGCCCTGCGCCTGCGCCAGCTGCGTCAAAGCCTGTAGCGTGGCCTGCGAGTTGAGCACCACGCCCGCACCGTCTTGCAGCACCCGCTGCATGCGCCGCAAGTGGAGCGCGGCCTCGCCCGCCCGGCAGTACTCCGGGTGGCTGAGCGGGATCAGGTCGTGGACAAAAAAAATGGGCTTTTGACGGGTTTGGCGCAGCCACTGGGAAAACCCGGGCCGCTCCAGCCCCATATGCCCGAGGTACAGCGCAGCGCGGCCCAAGCCGTCTTGCGGCGGCCAAGGCGGCAGGCAGGCCTTGGCCACCAAGCAGCCAATCTGTGGCCCAAGCCGTGGCCCCGGCTTGGGTGCCAACAACAAGGCGAACAGTGCCTGCGAGTCGGCATAGCCCAGAATCCGCCGCCAACTGCCTTTTTGCAGCACGGCGCAGGCCCGTCCGCCCCAGCTGCGCACGTACTCCAAGCACACACGGTCAACGCCGGTGGGCAAACGCCCCTGCCCGGCGCGCCCCAACAAGCGACTGATGTCGATCAGCAGCGCAGCCGGCATCGGGCGCCCATGCTAACTGTCATGCACGGGGCAAGCACCCCGAACAATGAAACCGCGCCGCAAGACGAGCGCGCCACGTCCAGTGCACCCGTGGATCTGGCTCTGCCAGGCCACCGCAGGCGCTTCGGGGGTGTTTCATAACAACCTCTGCACGAGACGAGCGCGCCGCTTCCAGTGCACCCGTGGATCTGGCTCTGCCAGGCCACCGGGTGCGCCCCCTTGAGGGGGGAGCGCCGCAGGCGCTTCGGGG
>JAYVXE010000067.1:0-2435 GCA_043785395.1 Burkholderiaceae bacterium
AGCGCCTGCGGCGCTCCCCCCTCAAGGGGGCGCACCCGGTGGCCTGGCAGAGCCAGATCCACGGGTGCACTGGAAGCGGCGCGGTTTCATCGCTCGGTGGTGCTTGGCCCATGCATGACAGTTAACGTGAAACACCCCCGAAGCGCCTGCGGCGCTCCCCCCTCAAGGGGGCGCACACGGTGGCCTGGCAGAGCCAGATCCACGGGTGCACTGGAAGCGGCGCGGTTTCATCGCTCGGTGGTGCTTGGCCCATGCATGACAGTTAGGGCAAAAATAGAAACAAAAGTAACTACTCAGGTGGTCTGGCTTGGTTTTACGCCCTCTCCCAGAGGGAGAGGGCGTAAAACAAAAGCGCACTGCATGCCGTGACCTGCGTAGTTACAAACAAAAAATAATTACGCGCTGCACAAAACCCACCGCCAGCGCCGCAAACCCGCAGCGCAAGTCCGGCCCAGCGTCCAAGCCTGAACGGGGGACGGCGCCGCTACACTTCGCCCTTCCCAAAATTCAAGCCACCCGGCCAGCGCAGTCCGCGCAGTCCGCTCCCATTTTCTCCCTCGCCTTTTTCCTTGCCATGCACCCAAGCTCCCCTGCCCGCCCTTGCCCGTCGCCCCAACCGGGCTTGTCCGTCAATGCCCTGCCCCTGCTGTTCGCCCTGCTGCTCTGGCTGGCGGGCGCTGTCTGGCTCAACGCTGCGGTCAGTGGCCGACAAGCTGCGTTGTGGCTGGTGGGCGGCCTGATGGGTATCACGCTGTACCACGCCGCCTTTGGCTTTACCTCGTCTTGGCGCGTCTTCATCGCGGACCGGCGCGGTGCCGGGCTGCGGGCCCAGATGCTGATGTTGGCGCTTGGGGTTGTGCTGTTTTTCCCGGTCTTGGCCAATGGCTTTTTGTGGGGCCAGCCGGTGCGCGGCCTGGTCGCCCCAGCCGGGATGTCGGTGCTGGTGGGGGCCTTTATTTTTGGCATTGGCATGCAGCTCGGCGGCGGCTGCGCCTCGGGCACGCTGTATACGGTGGGCGGCGGCAGCGTGCGCATGCTGGCAACGCTGGCCACCTTCATTGTGGGCTCTGTGGTGGCCACGCTGCACATGCCTTGGTGGTCGGCGCTGCCCGCGCTCAAGCCTTTGTCCATGGTGCAAGCACTGGGCCTGGGGCCAGCCTTGCTGCTGAACCTGGCCGTTTTTGCCGTGATTGCCTGGGCCACGGTGTATCTTGAGCGGCGCCGCCACGGCAGTTTGCAGCACGACGCGGCGGCGGCCTCGGGTGGGCCGCGTTGGCTGGTGGGGCCATGGCCGCTGATGCTGGGCGGCGTCGCCCTGGTGCTGCTGAACTTTGCCACGCTGGCCTTGGCGGGCCGGCCTTGGGGCGTGACCTCGGCGTTTGCGCTTTGGGGCGCCAAGGCCTTGGCAGCAAGTGGCGTGGCGGTGGCCGACTGGCCTTATTGGCAGCCTCAGGCGGCAGCCTTGGCGGCACCGATCTGGCGCGATGTGACATCGGTCATGAACCTGGGCATTGTGCTCGGCGCCATGGTGGCCGCCGCTTTGGCGGGCCGCTACGCGCCGCAGTGGCGCATCCCGCTGCGCTCGCTGCTGGCCGCCATCGTCGGCGGCTTGCTGCTGGGCTACGGCGCGCGGCTGGCGTTTGGTTGCAATATCGGGGCTTATTTCAGCGGCATTTTGTCGGGCAGCCTGCACGGCTGGCTCTGGCTGGTGGCGGCGTTTGCAGGCAATGTCGCAGGCACACGGCTGCGCCCGCTGTTTGGCTTGGCGGTCGAGAAAACGCCCAAACTGTCGGGCTGCTAAGGCCTGACAAGGCAGGCTTTCCTCCACATTCCGTTTTTCAACCCCATCCCGCCCTGCGCAGAAAGGCTTTCGTGCCCGCTTTGACCGATTCAGCCTTCGACGTTGTCATCCTTGGTGCCGGTGCGGCCGGCCTTTTTTGCGCCGGGGTGGCCGGGCAACGGGGGCTCAAGGTGCTGCTGCTTGACCACAGCGCCAAGCTGGCCGAGAAGATCCGCATCTCGGGCGGTGGGCGCTGCAATTTCAGCAACCGCGACCTCGACCCAGCGGCGCCGCACAAGCATTTTTTGGGTCAGAACCCCCACTTTTGCCGCAGTGCCCTGAGCCGCTACACGCCGCAGGATTTCATCTCCTTGGTGCAGCGCCACGGCCTGGCTTTTCACGAGAAGCACAGGGGTCAGCTTTTTTTCGACCACGCAGCGCAAGACCTTATCGATCTGCTGCTGGCCGAATGCGGCGCGGCCAGCGCCCACGGAGGATGCGTGCAGCGCTGGCAGCCGTGCAGCGTTAAAAATATAGCCTATTCAGCCTCTAGCGCCCACCCACAAAGCGCCTACAGCTATGAAATTGATACAGACCGAGGCAAGGTGCAGGCGGCCAACCTGGTGGTTGCAACCGGCGGTCTGTCGATTCCGCA
>JAYVXE010000068.1:0-2433 GCA_043785395.1 Burkholderiaceae bacterium
CGCGCCGTGCTGCACAAAGACCGCCTCAAAGTGCGGGTGGTGCGCCACGACCGCCGTGGCCGCCCCGAGGGCAAGGTGCTGGATATCCTTGAGCGCCCGCCGCAGCCCATCATTGGGCGCTTGCTGCACGAGAGCGGCATCTGGCTGGTGGCGCCTGAGGACAAGCGCTACGGGCACGATGTGATGGTGCCCAAAAATGCCATTGGCGCTGGCTTGCCGGGGCAGGTTGTGGTGGTTGCGTTGACCGAGCCACCGAGCCTGTTCGGCCAGCCTGTGGGGCGCGTGACCGAGGTGCTGGGCGAGGTTGATGACCCTGGCATGGAAATTGAGATTGCGGTGCGCAAATACAGCGTGCCGCATATCTTCTCGGATGCCGCCCTGGCCCAGGCCGGTGACTTGCCCGACCATGTACGGCCGCAGGATTTCCAGCACCGGATCGATTTGACCGACATTGCGCTGCTCACCATCGACGGCGAGGATGCGCGTGACTTTGACGACGCTGTGTACTGCGAGCCGGCCAAGGTCGGGCGCAGCAAAGGCTGGCGGCTGCTGGTTGCGATTGCCGACGTCAGCGCCTATGTGCAGACCGGCTCGGCGATCGATATTGACGCCTATGACCGCGCCACCAGTGTGTATTTTCCGCGCCGGGTGATCCCGATGCTGCCGGAAAAACTCTCCAACGGCCTGTGTTCGCTCAACCCCGATGTTGAGCGCCTGAGCATGGTGTGCGATATGTTGGTGAACGCCAAGGGCGATCTTCATGCCTACCAGTTCTACCCGGCGGTGATTCGCAGCCATGCGCGCATGACCTATACCGAAGTGGCGGCGATCTTGGCCAACACCAAGGGCCCGGAGGCACAGCGACGCAAAGAGCGCGTGGGGGACTTGCTCAACCTGCACGATGCCTACCAGGCCTTGCTTGCGTCGCGCCAAGTGCGCGGTGCAGTGGATTTTGAGACCACCGAGACCTTGATCGTGTGCGACGACAGCGGGCGGATCGAGAAAATCGTGCCACGCACGCGCAATGTGGCGCACCGTCTGATTGAAGAGGCGATGCTGGCGGCCAACGTTTGCAGCGCCGACTTCATCGGCCAGGGCAAGCACCCCGGCCTGTTTCGGGTGCACGAGGGCCCGACCGAAGAGAAAAAAGAGATTCTGCGCAACTACCTCAAAGCCATGGGCGTGGGGCGCACCATCAGCGACGACCCGGACACGGCTGAATTCCAGGCGATTGCCAATGCCGTCAAAGACCGGCCCGACGCGCAGCAAATCCACACCATGCTGCTGCGCTCGATGCAGCAGGCGATGTACACCCCCATCAACAACGGCCACTTCGGTCTTGCTTATGAGGCTTACACCCATTTCACCAGCCCGATTCGGCGCTACCCCGACCTGCTGGTGCACCGTGTGATCAAGGCCATTTTGGGCAAGACCCGCTACCAGTTGCCTTTGCTGCCAACGCCGGGCGAGGCCCATGCCAAGCTGGCCAAGCGGCTGGCCGCACGCGTCAAAGCGCCAACAACCAAGCCGGCTGCGGCCACCGCAGCCCCCAGCAAGGAGGTCTTGGCCTGGGAGGCGGCCGGCCTGCACTGCAGCGCCAATGAGCGCCGCGCCGACGAGGCCAGCCGGGATGTTGAGGCCTGGCTCAAGTGCAAATACATGCACGCCCACCTGGGCGAGGAGTACGAAGGCGTGGTTAGCACGGTCACCAACTTTGGGCTTTTCGTCACGCTCGACGCCATGTATGTGGAGGGCTTGGTCCATATCACCGAGCTGGGCGGCGATTACTTCAAGTTCGACGAGGCCCGCCAAGAGCTGCGCGCCGAGCGCTCGGGCATCCGCTACGCCGTGGGTACGCGTTTGCAGGTGCAGGTCAGCCGGGTTGATTTGGACGCCCGGAAAATAGACTTTCGGCTGATCACGGACAAGGACGAGATGCCGCAACGGGCGTCGAAGCAGTCCGCACTCTCGGCAGCGCACGGCGTGCCAGCGAGCCCGGCTACGGGCAAGCCCAATGCGTCTAAGGCGGCCAACAGCCAGGACAACAGCAACGCCAGCACCGAGCGCCATCCAGCGCACGGCGCGCCGAAGGGCAAAGCCAAGTCTAAATCCGCGCTCACATCGCCCACAGCGCCCAATGCGTCCAATGCGCCCACCCGCAAGGCGCCCGCCAAGGCCGCCAGCCGCAAGTCCCGGCGTTAACTGTCATGCACAGGGCCAAGCACCACCGAGCGATGAAACCGCGCCGCCCCCAGTGCACCCGTGGATCTGGCTCTGCCAGGCCACCGGGTGCGCCCCCTTGAGGGGGAGGCGCCGCAGGCGCTTCGGGGGTGGTCCAAGTTCACCAGGCCACCGGGTGCGCCCCCTTGAGGGGGTAGCGCCGCAGGCGCTTCGGGGGTGGTCCAAGTTCACCAGGCCACCGGGTGCGCCCCC
>JAYVXE010000069.1:0-2423 GCA_043785395.1 Burkholderiaceae bacterium
AGATCCACGGGTGCACTGGAAGCGGCGCTCGTCTCGCGGCGTGGGTTTTTCGCTCGGGGGTGCTTGGCCCATGCATGACCGTTAGGCCTTGCTGCACAGGGCGCGCCATGTGCTGCACAACAGGGTCTCGATGTCGTACACCGGGCGGCCGGTGGCGGCGGCGATAGCGTCCCGGTAGGGCGGCATGTTGGTGCATTCGAGGACGATGTTCTCGACCGTTGGCGCCCGCCGTACCAGTGCCAATGCGGCGGCGACGACATTGCGTTCGGCCTCGGCGAGGTCGAGTTCGGCCTCGTTGTTCAAAATCCGGCGGTGCAACTCTGAGCCCGGCATGACGCCTTGCACCGGGCAGGCGTGCGGCACGCCGGCAGCGGCCAAGATGGCGGGCTGCAAGGCGCAGGCGTCGATGCTGAGGATGCCGGGGCGGCGCAAGTGCTGGCATTGCAGCAGGCTGGAGCTGAGCACTGGGGTGGCCACGGCGTTCGCCAAATCGTCTTGGTAGGCGGCTAAAAAGCCGCAGCTGGTGGAGATCAGGGCCGCGCCCTGTGCGGCCAGCGACTGCGCGGCCAGGATGAAGGGCGCCAGCAGGCTGCGGTCGGCTTGCTGCACCACGCGCTGCGGTGACGCGCCGTCCACCGTCAGAAAACGCACGGCAATGCCGGCGCGCAGCCAGGTTTGGGCGCAGCCAATGTCGCCGGGTGGGCGGGGAAAGCGCGTCTGCAGCATCAGGATGCCGAGAAAAGGCGGCGCCAGTACGGGGCCGGTGGGGCCAGTGGGGCCGGTGCGCTCGCTTGCGCCGTGCTCAGGCCGACTGCGGGAGGTGTTGCGCGGTTGCGGCATGGGCATGGAAGCGGCCCAAGAAAGCCTGGGTCAAGGCGTGCTGGGGTTGGTCGATGACGTTTTGGGGTGGCCCGGCCTCGACCACCACACCGTCGCGCATGAACACCACGTGGTCGGCCACGGCACGCGCAAAGTCGATCTCATGGGTGACCAGGATCATCGTCATGCCCTCGTGTGCCAGGCCTTGGATGACGCCCAGCACCTCGCCCACCAGCTCTGGGTCGAGCGCCGAGGTGGCTTCGTCGAACAGCATCACGGCAGGTTGCATGGCCAGGGCGCGGGCGATCGCCACGCGCTGCTTTTGGCCACCCGACAAAGTGTCTGGATAGGCCTTGGCGTGGGCCAGCAGGCCGACTTTGTCGAGCAGGGCTTGGGCGGCCGCTTGGGCGGCGGGCTTGGGCGTTTTCAGCACCGTCAGCGGCCCCTCCATCACGTTTTGCAGCACCGTCAGGTGCGGGAAGAGGTTGAAGTTTTGGAACACCATGCCGGTTGTGGCACGGAACTGCGCCAGGCGGCGTTCGCTCGGCAGGGCGGTGCGGTTGCCGTTGAAGAGAATGCTTTGCGTGCCAACGCGGATCTGGCCGCCATCGGGGATGGTCAGCAGATTGATGCAGCGCAGCAGCGTCGATTTGCCCGAGCCCGAGGGGCCAATGATGGCGACCACTTGGCCGCGCGTGATTTGCAATGAAATGTCTTGCAAGACGGTGTTGCTGCCGAAGGATTTTTTCAGTCCCTGGATGTCGATCAAGGTGTCTGCCATGTCAGCTTTCTGAGGGGGCGCTGGCGCGCTCCAGACGTTTGGCCCAAATGGTGAAAGGCAGCAGTACGGCGAAATAGGCGATGGCAATGAAGGTATAGACCTCCAGTGGGCGGTAGGTGTCGTGCGCAATCACCTGGCCTTGGTAGAGCAGATCGGGCACGGCCAGTACCGACAGCAGCGAGGTGTTTTTCAGCTGCATGATGGATTGGTTCATCAGCGGGGGCAGCATCTTTTTGAGGGCTTGCGGCAGCACAACGCGCCGCAGCAGCTGGAGCCGGGTCATGCCCAGCGCTTGGGCGGCCTCGGTTTGACCGGGGTCGATGGCCAGGACGCCGCCGCGAACGATTTCGGCGTAAAACGCACCACCGTACAGCGACAGGCAGAGCGTGGCCGCACCCACCGCCGACAGCTCGATGCCGCTTAGCACGGGCAGCGCGTAGTAAAACCAGACCAGTTGCACCAGCACCGGCGTGCAGCGGAAGACCTCGGTATAAGCGCGCAGCGGCACCGTGATCAGCGGCTCGCTAGAGAGGCGGCTCGCTAGAGAGGCGGCCCAGGCCGGCGAGCAGGCCAACCAAGAGGCCAAGCCCAATGCAGACCACGGTAAACAGCAGCGTGTAGCCCAGGCCGGCGAGCAGCAAGGAGCGGTATTTCCAGAGCACCTGGAAATCCCAGTCGTAGGCGACCGGCCCGGCCCCACGGCTGGCCAGCAGCTGGACCAGCGCCCACAGACCCGACAGGGCCAGGGCGACGAGCAGGAGGCGGCCCAGGCGCGAGCGGCGGCCAGCGCTGGGCAAGGTGGGCAGAGCGGTTTGGGCGCTTG
>JAYVXE010000070.1:0-8043 GCA_043785395.1 Burkholderiaceae bacterium
TGCAGATGCCAGCCGCTGGGAATCATGGGCCGTGGCAGGGCCAAGCCAAGGAAAAATTTCTGACGCTCGCCTGCCACGCAACAGCACAAACGCAGGAGACATGCATGAAGACAATCCTCGGCGCAGGCTTGGCACTGGCCGCCATCCTTGGTTCTCAAGCCCAGGCCGCAGAGGCCCTTGCCTGGCCGCAAAAGCCCATTACCTTGATCGTGCCAGCAGCGCCTGGCGGCACGACCGATATTGTGTCCCGCCTGCTCAGCGAAAAGCTGCGCGCCGAGCTGGGCCAGACCGTGGTGGTGGAAAACCGGGCCGGCGCGGCCGGCATCATCGGGGCCCAGCAATTGGTGCGTGCAGCCCCGGATGGCTATACCGTGATGATGGGCAATATCGGCCCGAATGCGATCAACTACAGCGTCTACAAGAAGCTGCCCTACAAGTTTGAGGATTTCCAGCCGATCACACTGGTGATCTCGGTGCCCAATATCCTGGTGGTCGGGCCGCTCTCGCCGGCGCACTCGGTGGCCGAGCTGGTGACGCTGCTGCGCACCGAGCCGCGCAAACACTCCTTTGGCTCGTCGGGCACGGGCCAGTCACCACACCTTTCCGCTGAAATGTTCAAACAGCGTGCCGGGCTGGACGCTACCCACGTCCCCTTCAAAGGCGCAGGCCCGGCCGTGGCGGGTCTGATGGCCGACCAGTTCAGCTTCATGATCGACAACCTGCCCAGCTCCATGGCGCAGATCAAGGGCGGGCGGCTGCGCGCACTGGCGATCACCAGCGACACCCGCAGCCCCGAGCTGCCCGATGTGCCGACCATGGCCGAGGCCGGCATCAAGGACATGAACGTCACCGCCTGGTTTGGCCTGGTCGCCCCCGCAGGCACGCCCATGCCGGTGGTGGAAAAAATCCAGCAGGCCACGCGCAAAGCGCTGGCCGCGCCCGATATCCAAAAGCGTTTTCGGGAAATGGGCGGCCAGGCCGGTGGCAATACGCCGGCGGAGTTTGCCGCCTTCATCGACACCGAGCGGGCGCGCTGGAAACAGACGGTGGACGCGGCAGGTCTGTCCATGGAGTAGGCGATGGTCAACAAAATTCAGACCTCAATGGCCGAGGCGGTGCAGTGCATCCCCGATGGCGCCACCGTCTTGGTAGGTGGATTTGGAGACGCCGGCATTCCGTTTGAGCTGCTACAGGCACTGCTGGAGAACGGCAGCCGCGACCTGACCATCGTCAGCAACAATGCGGGCACCTATACCAGCGGCATTGCCGGGCTGATCCAGGCCGGACGCGTGGCCAAGGTGGTGTGCTCGCACCCGCGCCCGCCCAACTCCGAAACCTTTGCCAGCGCCTACCGCGCTGGCAAAGTGGCGCTGGAGTGCATGCCGCAGGGCACGCTGGCCGAGCGCCTGCGCGCCGCAGGTGCCGGGCTAGGGCCATTCTTCACCCCCACCGGCTACGGCACACGGGTGGCCGAGGGCAAGGAGACACGGCTGGTCAACGGGCGTGGCCATGTGCTGGAGCAGCCCCTGCATGGCGACTTTGCGCTGGTGCGGGCGCACCTGGGCGACCGCTGGGGCAACCTGACCTACCGTTGGGCGGCCCGCAATTTCAACCCCGTCATGTGCATGGCGGCACGCCACACCATTGCGCAAGTGGACCAGCTTGTCGCGCTGGGCCAGCTGCCGCCTGAGCACATCATGAGCCAGGGAATTTTTGTGCAAGCCCTTGTCCAGACCGGAGGCCCCGATGCCTGAGCTGTTAACTGTCATGCACGGGCCAAACACCCCAAACGATGCCACCACGCCATGCGACAAGCAAGTCACGTCCAGTGCAGCCGTGGAGCGCCGTAGGCGCTACGGGGGTGGGCCACATTCACCACACCACGAGACGAGCGCGCCGCTTCCAGTGCATCCGTGGATCTGGCTCTGCCAGTCCACCTTGAGGGGGAATCGCCACAGGCACCTCGGGTGTGGGCCACATTCACCACGGCAAGAGACGAGCACGCCGCTTCCAGTGCACCCGTGGATCTGGCTCTGCCAGTCCACTGGGTGCGCCCCCTTGAGGGGGAAGCGCCGTAGGCGCTACGGGGGTGGGCCATGTTAAACCGCACCCAAATAGCGCAACTTGTCGCCCAAGACCTGCCCGACGGCGCCGTCGTCAACCTGGGCATTGGCATGCCGACGGCGGTGGCCGACTACCTGCCCGCCGAGCGCGAGATCCTGTTGCACAGCGAAAACGGCATTTTGGGCATGGGCGGTGTCGCGCAGGGCGAGGCGGTGGACTGGGACCTCATCAACGCCAGCCGCCAACCCGTCACACTGCGGGCCGGGGCCTCGATCACCGAGCACACTGTGTCGTTTGCCATGATGCGCGGCGGCCACCTGGACTACGCTTTGCTGGGCGGCTTTCAAGTGGCGGCCAATGGCGATCTGGCCAACTGGATCACCGACGCCGAGGACGCGATCCCGGCCATTGGCGGCGCCATGGACCTGGCTGTCGGCGCCCGCAATGTCTGGGTGATGCTGGAGCATGTCACCAAAAGCGGCGCACCCAAGCTCCTGCAACACTGCACTTATCCGCTGACCGGAGCCGCCGTGGTGAACCGGGTCTATACCGACCGTGCGGTGTTGGACGTCACGCCGCAGGGCTTTGTCGTGCATGCGTTGCTAGAGCAGCTGACACTGGCGCAGTTGCAGGCCTGCACCGGAGCACCGCTGCAGGCCTGCACGCAGATGCGCACGATCCGGCTCACAGCGTCTGGCCACCCCGAATACGCCACGACGGCATAACGCCAGAGCGGCCACGGCCTGCGCCGGTTCACGGTACAGGCCGCAGCGAACACCGGATGAACCACGGCCCAGCAGGTGCCGTGCACTGCATTTTTCAGGAGACACAGCATGCACCCTCACGCCCCAGGCCCCCACGCCACGCCCACGCTCATGCGCACCACCCGCCGGCGCCGCCATGCCCTGGCCGCAGGCCTGTGCTGGCTCGCCGCTGCAGCCCAGGCGCAGACCTTCCCGAGCCAGGCCATCACCCTGCTGATTCCCTACCCGCCGGGTGGCAGTGCCGACATGCTGGCGCGGCCCTTGGCGCCGCTCTTGCAACAAGCGCTAGGCCAGCCGGTGGTGCTGGACTACAAGCCTGGGGCAGGCGGCACCATTGCCACCGCCCAGCTGGCCCGCTCCAAGCCCGACGGCCACACCTTGCTGATGGTGCTGGCCGCCCACACCATCAACCCCAGCCTGTATGCGCGCCTGCCCTACGACACACGCAAAGACTTTGTGCCGGTATCGCTGGTGGCAACCCTGCCCATGCTCTTGTCGGCCCCACTGGGCACACCGGCCAACACCGTGCCCGAGTTGATCAGCTACGCGCGCGCCCACCCTGACCGCCTGAGCTTTGCCTCGGCCGGCAATGGCAACACCAGCCACCTGGCAGGGGAAATCTTCAAGGCCAGCACCGGCACCCAGATCCTGCACGTCCCCTACAAAGGCAGCGGGCCAGCCGTCGTGGCCTTGCTCGGCGGCGAGGTATCCATGATGTTTGACAGCATCTCCACCTCGCTGCCCCAAGTGCGGGCAGGCAAGCTCAAGGCCTTGGCGGTAACGGGTGCGCAACGCTCGCCCTTGCTGCCCGATGTGCCCACCGTGCAGGAATCGGGCGTGCCCAGCTTTGTGGTCAATGGTTGGTACGGCGTGATTGCGCCCGCTGGCACGCCCAGCGAGGTGGTGCAGCAACTGAGTCAGGCACTGGTCAAGGCAGCGCGCAACCCCCAACTCCAGAGCCAGTTGCAGGCCTATGGCTATGACATCGTGGCCTCCAGCCCAGAGGCTTTTGGCCAGCACATTGACGCCGAGCTGCTGCGCTGGAAAGAGGCCGTGCAAAGCTCGGGCGCCAAGATTGAATAAGGGCTGCGCTGCGCCCATTGGGGCCAAACAGCGGGCTTGCAGGCCGTAAAATTTTGGCTGGCGCAAGAAAATGCTCACCCTCCCGCAGCGAAAGCCCCACTTTGAACATCGACGGCATAAACATGCCCTCAAGACTTGCGCCAACGTACCTGCCCAACACAGCCCAGAAAGTGTTGGGCAAATTTTTAAAAAACGGCCCCTGAATTTGACACCGGCCATGCCCCTGAAAGTTTGTGATGACCTTGAGCAGCTGGTGGATTTTCGTGGTGATGACCTTCTTTATCTCCGCCACTCCCGGCCCCAACATGCTGTGCATCATGGCCACCAGTGCCCGCCATGGGATGCGCATGGCGGTGCTGGCCATGGCCGGCTGCATGACGGCCTTGCTGGCGATGATGGGCTTGTCAGCAGCCGGCCTGGGCGCTGTGCTCCAGGCCTCGCCGCAAGTTTTCGAGGTGCTGCGCCTGGCCGGGGCGGCTTACCTGGTCTATCTAGGGGTCAAGGTGTGGCGCAGCGCGGTGCAGGCAAAACCGCGCCCGCAGAGCCCGGCCAAGACGCTCTTGCCGTGCGCGCCAGCGCCAACGCAGCAGCGCCCGGCGGGGCCATTTACCGGCAGGGCTTTTGGGTCGCCGCCAGCAACCCCAAGGCGATTTTGTTCGCCGTCGCCTTCTTCCCGCAGTTCATCCACGTCGGCTCGGCCCAAGGGCCGCAGTTTGCGATTTTGCTGGCCTCGTTCGCCGCCATCGAAGTCGGCTGGTACTTTGTGTATGCCGTGTGCGGCACGCGTTTGGCGCGCCATTTACAGCGCGCTGGCGTGATGAAGGCGTTCAACCGCATCACCGGCGGCGTCTTCATCGGCTTTGCAGCGCTGATGGCCAGCGCGCGCGGGTAAAACGATCCGACCTGGGCGCGCTGCTGCGCCTCAGTCCTGCGGAAAAACCCAAACCTGCTCCACCGGCAGCGCCAGTCGGCAGTTGCCGCTCGCGTGGCTGGCACTGCCATAGGCGCGCAGCATCAGGCTGTGGGCCGGGTCGGTGTGGCTCAGGCGGCACAGGTATTCCCAGCGGTCGCCCAGGTACATGCTGGTCAGCAGCGGCAGGTCGATGTGGTTGCCGTCGGGGTCGTCGGCCAGACGCACTTGCTCAACCCGGATGACGGCGGTTGCGGCGTGCCCGACGCGCACACCCGCCCCAGCCTTGCCCCACAGCGCCCAGCCCTGGCCTTCGATGCGCACCTGGCCATTGCGCAGCTCGGTGGCCTGGCCTTTGAGCAGGTTGTTGCTGCCCATGAATTCGGCGGTGAAGAGGCTGGCCGGGCTGCCGTACATTTCTTGCGGCGTGCCTTGCTGCTCGATTTTTCCGTTGTTCAGCAGCAAGATGCGGTCGGAGATGGCCATCGCCTCGCTTTGGTCGTGCGTCACCATCAGCGCCGACAGGCCGAGCCGCACGATCAGTTCGCGCAAAAAGGCGCGGGCTTCTTCGCGCAGCTTGGCGTCGAGGTTGGACAGTGGCTCGTCCAGCAGGATGACCGGCGGGTTGTAGACCAGCGCCCGCCCGATCGCCACCCGCTGCTGTTGTCCACCCGAGAGCTCATGCGGGTAGCGCTGGCCAAGGTGGCCGAGGCCGAGCTGGTCGAGCACCTCTTGCACACGTTGGCGCAACTCGGCGGCGGCCACTTTGCGCAGTTGCAGCGGGTAGGCGACGTTGTTGAAGACGGTTTTGTGCGGCCACAGTGCGTAGGACTGGAACACCAGTCCGAGGTTGCGCTCTTCGGCCGGAATTTCCTTGCCCGCCGTGCTGTCGTAGACCACGCGTTCGCCGAGCGTGATGCGCCCGCGTTTGGCCGCCTCCAGCCCGGCGACGGCGCGCAGCAAGGTGGTTTTGCCGCTGCCCGAGGGGCCGAGCAAGGAGACAACTTCGCCTTGGCGCAGTTGCATGGAAACACCTTTGAGGATGGCGTTGGTGCCGTAGTCCAGGTGCAGGTCGTCGACGGTGAGTTCAATCATGGAGTTTGACGCCGAAGCGCAGAGCGATGCTCAGGCCGATCACGACCAGAACGATGTTGATAAAAGACAGTGCGGCGACGATGTCGATCGCGCCCGAGGCCCACAGCGAGACCAGCATCGAGCCAATGGTCTCGGTGCCCGGCGAGAGCAGGTAAACGCCGGTGGAATACTCGCGCTCGAAGATCAAAAACATCAGCAACCAGGCGCCGATCAGCCCGTAGCGCGCCAACGGCGCTGTCACGTGGCGCGTGACCTGTCCGGGGCGGGCGCCGGCACTGCGCGCAGCCTCTTCGAGCTCGGGGCCGACTTGCAGCAGGGTCGAAGAGATCAGGCGCAGGCCGTAGGCCATCCAGACCACGGTATAGGCCAGCCAGACGCTGAAGATCGAGCTGCGCAGCGCACGCAGCCACTCCACCAGGTTCTCGCGCAGCCACTCGGCCACCGACGGTGCCAGCAAGCCCGAGAGCCAACCGTCTTCCAGCGCGTTGTCCAGCCACATGGGCACAAACAAAAACACCCACAAAAAGGCCAAACCCGCCAGCAAGCCCGGCACCGCACGCGGCACCAGCACGCTGTAGTCAAGGAACTGGGTGACGCGGTCGGGCTTGCGGTGCATGGCCAGGCCGATGAAGAGGTAGCAGATCACCGCCACCGCGCCGCCGACCACGCCAATGGCGACCGAGTTGACGATGGCGCGGATCAGGTTGGGCTGCTCAAAGATGCTGCGAAAAGCGTCCAGCGTCAGCACATCAAAGAGCGAGATGCCAATACCCCAGTTGGAGACAAAGGCCCGCAGCAAAACGCCCACCAGCGGCACGACGATGGTGACGAAGAGCCAAAACGCCACCACCGCACCCGCCACCCAGCGCCACTTGCCCAGCGGCAAGGCGCGCGCGCGCCCGGCCTTGCCTTTGAGCGTGACGAAGCGGTTGGCCGTACGCATCAGGCGGCGTTGCAGCATCACCAGCGGAACCGTCATGCAAATCAGCATCACGGCCACCGCCGCCATCAGGTGGTAGGACGGAATACCCAGCTTATTGGTCAGCTTGTAGATGTAGGTGGCCAGCACCAGGTGGCCTTCGGGGTCACCCAGCACCAGCACCAGGCCGAACACTTCGAGCCCCAGAAAAAACAGCAGCACCAGCGCATAAAGCATGGCCGGGCGCACCATCGGCAGGCTGACCGAGACCATCACTTGCAGCGGCGAGGCACCGGCAATGCGCGCCGCCTCCTCCACATCCGAGCCCATGCTGCGCAGCGCCGACGACAGGTAAAGGTAGGCGTGCGGCACGTGGGTCAGCCCGGCAATGATGACGATGCTGGTGAGCGAGTAGACGTTCCATGGCACAAAGCCGAGCAAGGCCTCGGCCCAGACCGAGAAAAATCCCACCGGCCCGGCCGCGACCACGTAGCCAAAGCCCAGCACCATCGGCGAGACAAAAATCGGCACCAAGATCAGCGGCTCGATCCAACGCCGGCCCGGCAAATCGGTGCGCGCCATCAAAAACGCCAAGATGCCGCCAAGCGGAATAGCGATGGTGACCAGGCCAAAAGCAACCGTAAAACCGGTGCGCAAGGCCTTGAAAAAATCAGGGTCAGAAAAAATGAAATGGTAGGCCTCAAGGCTCCACTCCTTGCCCGGCATAAAGAACGGGGCCGACAAGAAACTTTGGATGACGATGAAGGACAGCGGCACATAAACGGCCAAAGCTGTCAGCAACACCACCACCGCGCGTGGCAGCGACTGCCACTTATTGCGCAGAGTGTTACGCAGTGCGTGCATGGAAAAATCCTGAAAAAAATCTACGGGCAAACCCGATTCAACAAACAGCGCGTCAAGCCGGTGTTCCGGGGGAATTAGTTAATTTGATAGCTTCAAACGCTAGTGATTAAACAATTTAAGATAAATTAATACCTGAAATTCAATAAAATATAGCGCCATCAGCTATTAAATTATCACGAATCACGCAAACCCACCTGCGCCCAGCCCAACCAAACCTGGGGGCGAGCCAATCCAATACAGAGCAAGCCCCAAGGCCAGCGCAGCGAAGCCCCCTCCAGGATGCCGCAGAACCGGCTTTGCCGGGCTGCTGGCATCGCCCCCGGTAGGGGGTGGGCGGGCTACAC
>JAYVXE010000071.1:0-2413 GCA_043785395.1 Burkholderiaceae bacterium
TCTTGCTCGACGTAGCCGATATGGGGCGTGCAAATGCAGTTTTCCAAACGCAACAAGGCATGGCCTTGCAAAGTCGGCTCGGTCTCGAACACATCAAGCGCTGCCATGCCGGGGTGGCCACGGTTGAGTCCGGCCAACAGCGCATCCGGCTCAATCAACTCCGCCCGCGCCGTGTTGACCAACAGGGCCGACGGCTTCATGCGCAACAGGTCTTCGAGCGTGACAATGCCACGGGTCGCCTCCACCAGCCGCAACTGCAGCGAGATGATGTCGCACTGGCTGAAGAACTCTTCACGGCTCTGCGCCGTTTGCAAGCCGTCGCCCAAGGCCCGGGCGCGTGCCGCGTCACTGCCCCAGATACGCACATTCATACCAAATGCGCGGCCATAGGTGGCCACCAACTGCCCGATTCTGCCGTAGCCCCAAATCCCCAGTGTTTTGCCACGCATCAGCTGGCCCAGGCCAAAATTGGCCGGCATCGATGCCGATTTAAGCCCCGACTGTTGCCAAGCACCGTGTTTGAGATTGGCAATGTACTGCGGCAGTCTGCGCATGGCCGCCATGATCAGCGCCCAGGTCAGCTCAGCGGGGGCCACCGGCGAGCCCACGCCCTCGGCCACCGCGATGCCGTACTCGGTGCAGGCGGCAACGTCCAGATGCGCACCAACCCGCCCGGTTTGTGCAATGAGCTTGAGACGCGGCAGCTTTTCGATCAGTTGCCGTGGAACCAAGGTGCGTTCGCGGATCAGCACGATGACATCGGCGTCCTTCAGGCGCACCGCCAACTGGCCCAGCCCTTTGACAGAATTGGTATAAACCTTGGCCGAATACGGCTCAAGCCGAGCTGCACACGGGAGCTTGCGCACAGCATCCTGGTAGTCATCGAGGATCACAATATTCATTCCACCATTGTGCCAGCGCACAGGCAGCGGAATGGCCTCACTATCAAAAAAGCTTGTAACAAACAAAAGCAAGTTGCCAATAAGTTCTTGCTTTACCCAAAAACCATGGCGCCTTCCTGCCAGCCCGTAGCGCAGGCAGCAGGTACAATCCCGCCCTGCCCCGCGCCAGCGCGCCAGCCTCGCACCATCCCTGGTGTCCGCTCCTGCCAACTCGGCGCACGCCCAATCCAGCCCCTTCATCCCCGCCCAGCGCCCGACGCGCCTGGGCCTTGTCCCGCCCCGCGCATGATCTCCCTGAAAAATATTATCCTGCGCCGCAGCGCCAAAGTGCTGCTGGACGGCGCCTGCGTCACCATCAACCCCGGCGAACGGGTCGGCCTGGTTGGACGCAACGGCGCTGGAAAATCCAGCCTGTTTGGCCTGCTCAACGGCACGCTGCACGAGGACGGCGGCGATTTTTACCTGCCAAAAGCCTGGCGCATGGCGCAGGTGGCGCAGGACATGCCCGAGACCTCGCAAAGCGCGACCGACTTTGTGCTTGAAGGCGACACCCGCCTGAGCGAGCTGCGCGCCGTCTTGGCCGAGGCCGAGCACAGCGGCGACGGCATGGCCATTGCCCACGCCTACACCGACCTGGCCGACGCCGGCGAATACGACGCCGTGCCGCGCGCCCAAGCCCTGATCCTGGGCCTGGGCTTCAAGGTGGCCGAGATCGACAACCCGGTCGACAGCTTCTCGGGCGGCTGGCGCATGCGCTTGCAACTGGCGCGCGCGCTGATGTGCCCCAGCGACCTGCTGCTGCTTGACGAGCCGACCAACCACTTGGACTTGGACGCCCTGGTCTGGCTCGAAGCCTGGCTCAAACAGTACGCCGGCACCATGGTGGTAATCAGCCACGACCGTGAATTCCTGGACGCCGTGACCAACGTCACACTGCACATCGACAACGCCCAACTGACCCGCTACGGCGGCAACTACAGCGCCTTCGAAATCCTGCGCTCACAGCAGCTAGAGCTGCAACAGGCGGCATTTTCCAAGCAGCAGGACAAAATCGCCCACCTGCAAAAATTCATCGACCGCTTCAAAGCCAAGGCCAGCAAAGCCAAGCAGGCGCAAAGCCGGGTCAAGGCGATCGAGCGGATGGAGAAAGTCGCGCCCATGCTGGCCAGCGCCGACTTCGACTTCGAGTTCAAAGAGCCCGGCCACATCCCCAACCCCATGATGTCGATCACCGATGCAAGCTTTGGCTACATCGTTGACGGCGAAGAAAAAGTCATCCTGCGCAACGTCAGCCGCTCGGTCCAGGCCGGCCAGCGGATTGGCATCTTGGGCGCCAACGGCCAGGGCAAATCAACCCTGGTCAAAACCATTGCCCGCGACATGGCCGCGCTGGCCGGCACCATCACCGAAGGCAAGGGCCTCAACATCGGCTACTTTGCGCAGCAAGAGCTTGACGTCTTGCGCCCGCAAGACACACCGCTCGAACACATGGTGCGGCTGGCGCGCGAACT
>JAYVXE010000072.1:0-2411 GCA_043785395.1 Burkholderiaceae bacterium
TAAAAAAATTTTAGCAACGACTCGACCAATGGCCATGGGCGAAAATAAAATATTTGAGGGCGAATCCTTAATCATAAAATAACAACCTCTGAAATAAAAATTTAAATAACATTTCTCTCCTGCAAAGGCCTATTTTCCAAAATTCTTTGAAATGACAGGGCCGCAAGATCCAGACTGCGAAACCCACCGAACTGAATCAACTCGGCAATGGCGCGTCCGACCGCGGGACACTGCTGAAGACCATGACCAGAAAATCCATTGGCGAAAAATAAATTCTCACAATCCGGATGCAAACCCAAAATTGCATTCTGATCAAATACATTCATCTCGTAGTAACCGGCCCAAGCACTTTTAAAGCGCATCGCCTCAAAAACCGGTACCCGTTGCGCCAGCATTGGCCAAATCCATGCATCAAATGCTTCATGCTGCACCTCCAGCACTTGATCATCTAAATCTTCATCTACCGGTGGAGAAAATCCACAAATAAACTGCCCGCCTTCGGGGCGAAACCAAATGCCTGAGGTGTCAATCACCAGCGGGCACCCATCAAGTTTTTCGGGGCACGTAAAGCTAAAAACACTGCGCCGGCGTGCCCGCACAGGCAGCTCAATGCCGGCCCAGCTTGCCACCCGTGCCGCCCAAGGCCCGGCGGCATTGACCACCACCTCGCACGGCAAGCTACTGCCGTCCTCCAATTGCACGGCCTTGACAGTACGCCCGTCACAGTACAAACCCGTGGACTGTGCCGCCAGATACCGGACACCTTGCTTGATCGCTTTTTTCCGCAAGGCCTGCATCAGGCCATAGCCATCGAACCACCCCTCTCCCGACAAGCCCAATGAGCCCAGCGCAATGCCATCCGTACCGAGCCAAGGGAATCGTTGCTGCAATGCAGCAGGCGCCAACAAGGCAACATCAACCCCATGCGCACGCTGAATGGCATGGTTTTCATGCAACACCGCACAGCCTGCCGGTGGAACCAAATACAGATAACCGGGCTCGGTCAAGCCAATATCAGGAACACTGCCATCAACCTGTAACATCGGGCCCAAATTGCGCAAAAACTCGATCCCAAACTGGGACATCACAATATTGACCGCACTTGAGTACTGCTGTCGAATCGAGCTTGCCGACAAGGCAGACGAAGCCTGCTGGTAGGAAGGGTCACGCTCTACCACAAGCACCTCAAATTCATCCGAGGCTTGGGTCAAAAAATACGCAATAGCGCTACCAATAGCCCCGCCACCAATGATCACAACACGCCGTCGTACCGCAGCAACGCAGGTTGCCATACTTTTTTGGGAATAATTATTCACACAATATCCTTCGCAACTGCATCATTCCTGGCTTGGTAAAAAATCATGTCGGAAAGTCGCCTCTAGCATTTGTGCAACCATTAAATCCAAATGACCGCCACCACCATTTTTAAAAATACTTATTTCTCTGTCGCTGCCACGTCCTGCAACCTGACCACGGCACAGATCGAATAGGTCCGCCAAAATATCGCTGGGTTTTAATACGCCCCGCACCAAAGGATCTTGGATATCGCCACAGTGCAACATAGCCAGCCCACGGTGGTCCACAAAAATTCGCCCTCGCACCATGGCTGCATCATCGGTCTCTCGCATATTGGGGGTAAAGCCACCGACCAGATCAAGGTGGCAGCCGGGTTTCAGCCATTCACCCATCACCAAAGGTTTGCTCGAAGATGTCAAGCAGGTCACAATATCGGCACTGCGAACTGCCGCATCAAGTTGTGGCGCCACAGCAGCCGGAATATTTTCTCCAAGCAGAGACGCCACCAGCGCTTGCGCCTTGTCCACCGATCGGTTCCAAACCAAAATCCTTTCAATACCAGGTCGAACCGCCAACAAAAATTGCACGTGGATTTTTGCCTGCGCCCCAGCACCGACAACCAACAACACTTTGACATCAGATCGTGCCAGTAAACGAGCCGCCAATGCCGAATCGGCGGCAGTTTTCCAGCGGGTAAAGGATTCACCCATGATCAAACATCGGGGTGCCCCCGTGACGCCGTCCATTAACACATACACCGAATGCACTGTTGGCCCCAAATTTTTACCACCATTTTCTGGAAACACAGTTACCAATTTTGCTCCAAGTGCTTTTCCAAATTGCCAGGCCGGCCAAATCAAAAATCCATTGCCCCCCGGCAAACCTGTCGGCTGCGTCGTATAAAATCGCTCCACCCGCTCCACATTTTCTCGATGCTGAATTTCTAGCGCCTGCACCAAGGCAAGGGGGTTCATTTCCCGAAAAATGCGATCCGCATCAATCACACCACAAAAATTCTGCGGTTCTTTATTTCCTAAACACACATTCATTTTAAAAATCCATCTTCTCAAGTCAGGCTTGAATCAGCTGCATCGGGCTGCGTGAAAAAACTTCGG
>JAYVXE010000073.1:0-2410 GCA_043785395.1 Burkholderiaceae bacterium
TTAGGCACGTACATCTGGTCGTCCAATTTGGAGCGGCAAAAGCACGATATGGAAGTGGCAACCCAAGGCACGGGCGTGGGCGTGACGCAAATGCCGGACAACCAACTGCGGCTGGACATCCCTAGCGACATCTCGTTTGCAGTCGGCAGTGCCGCCATCAGCCCGAGCTTTTCGCCGGTGCTGGAAAAGTTCGCCCATGGGCTGCGCAGCAACCCGCAGGCCGAGGTGCGCATCGTCGGCCATACCGACAGCACGGGCAATGACGCCATCAACAATCCGCTCTCGGTCAACCGGGCTGCCGCCACCCGGGATTATTTGATCACCCATGGCGTGGCCGCGCAGATGTTCACGGTCGAGGGCCACGGCTCCAGCCGCCCGATTGCCAGCAATGACAACGCCGCTGGCCGCGCCCAGAACCGCCGGGTGGAGATTTATGTCGGTGAGCGTGCGCGCTAGGAGCCCGTCGGACTATCGGCATCGAAGCGAAATGGAGCCCCAGCGAGGACAGTTTTTGTCGAATTTGCAGACCCATAGCCCCGCTATGGGTCAAGAAGGCGGTAAAAAATGGACCGCTGCGGCACCATTGCAGCCGATGCCACCGATAGTCCGACAGACTCCTAGGAGCCTGTCGGACTCCTAAAACGCGGCTTCAGCACAAGGCTGTGTGCGCTGCGCCAGCGCAGCTGCAGACGGCGCGGGCCTTGCCTGGCAGCGCCACCGGCGCAGGACTCGGCGCCAAGCGGGCCGTGCAACGTGGCCGCTGGGTTTGAAAAATCCAAGCAAAGCCTAATCTGCCTGTAGCGCTTATTCTCCATTGATTTGAAGGAAACAAGTATCACTTGATAACCACAGGATTGACCGGCGCCCCCGATCCATTGACCACCTTGAGCGGTGCTGCCACATACAGGAAAGACCACTGCCCGTCTTGCGCACAGTCGTCCGCCAACGCGTCAAGCTGGGCGATCTCGGTGAAGGTGACGCCCAGATTGCGCATCAAGGCGTTGTGCAGCGGCAGCGCCACGCCCGAGACCGGGTCGGTGGTGACTTCATTGCCGATGGTGTCGGTCACCAGGTTGGGAATTTCCATGCGCTGGAACCACTGCACCAACGGTTCGCTAAAAGTCAGGCCGGGCTCACAAAAATCTTGGTAAAACTCAGCCGGATCGCGCCGGTAAAACGAGCCAATCCAGCCCGTGCGGATGATCAAAATATCGCGCTTTTGGATTTCCACACCCTGGCGCTCAGCCGCCGCCAACAGGTCTTCATGGGTAAAAGTCTCCGCCGCCGCCAACACATCTTTGCCCCGGTGGCGCGCCATGTCGATCAGCACCGCACGCCCCACAATGCCGCGCTCGGCCAGCGGCAGCACACTGGCCCGGGTCATGCCGCCGATGGTTGTTTTGGCATCAAAACCGTTGTAGATCTGATCGCCGTACCACACGTGGCCCAAGGCGTCGTACTGGGTTGAGCCTTGCAGGTACATGATCATCAAGTCGTCCACGTACTCGCCGTGGCCCGGAAAATCTTCGCCTTTGCCGCACAGGTAATGGCCTTTATCGATCACATTGAGGCGCTGCGGCTGGCGCCGCCCAGGCCAAATCGGGTCGCCCTCAGGCCGCCCCATCTGCACTTGCAAGGTGAAGGTTTTACCGGACCGCACCGCCGCAATGCCGCGCAGCACTTCGGGCTGGCCCAGATAGTTGAGGGCGCCGACCTCGTCGTCTGGCCCCCACTTGCCCCAGTTGCTGGGGCTGTTGGCCAGCAGCTCGGCCACATGTGGCACTGGTGGCACTGGTGGCACTGGTGGCACATGTTGCACTGGCGGCACTGGCGTCACCGCAGGTGTCGGCGTTAAGGTTTTTTCGTCCATGCGATTCTCCTTGGGAAGGGTTGCAAGCCGCGCTTGGCGCAGAGCGGCATGGCCCGCTGATTGTGGTGTGCGCACCCCCACTCGCCATCAGGAACAACCCGGCGCAGAGCAAACCCAAAGATATTGCCGTTTTTTTGAGACATGCAGCCCAAGGCGGGCGCCCACCATGCCGGGCCAGCAGCGCAGCAACCGGGCAATGGCAGCCCCCAGGCTAACTGCCATGCATGGGCCAAGCACCCCGGACGATGAAACAAGGAACGCGACGACGAGCGCCCCCAGTGCACCCGTGGATCTGGCTCTGCCAGGCCACTGGGTGCGCCCCCTTGAGGGGGCAAGCGCCGCAGGCGCTACGGGGGTGGGTCAAGTTCACCGCGCCGCAAGACGAGCGCGCCGCCCCCAGTGCACACGTGGATCTGGCTCTGCCAGGCCACTGGGTGCGCCCCCTTGAGGGGGGAGCGCCGCAGGCGCTACGGGGGTGGGTCACGTTCACCCTTGAGGGGGCAAGCGCCGCAGGCGCTACGGGGGTGGGTCAAGTTAATG
>JAYVXE010000074.1:0-2406 GCA_043785395.1 Burkholderiaceae bacterium
GCGCACTCTTGTGCGCAAGGACGAGTAACGCCGCATGGCGCGGCGAGCGCGGTGCCATCGGGTGCATAGCGCTCTCACCCAAGAGGTGAACGTGATCGACGCAGAAAAATCCAATATCCATGCGGCGCTCCAGAAGAAAACAAGCGGTCAACTGCGGTTTCTAGGTTCATGCACACCTGACCCCAGCCCTTTCCAGGGCTTCGAGGAATCTGGCATGCGACCCAACTGCACCACAAACAGCGCAACACCCATCCTTCTGGGCTGGAATGAGCAACTCTTTGAAATCCTTCTTCGAGGAGCCTTCCCAGAACAATGGCCGCCGTTTTTCAGCCATGAATTATATCCGTTCGGGAATATATTAGGAAATACATGACCTCATGTAGCGCACGCTTGAACGGTTGGCACATTTCCGTCATCGCACCGGCCAATGCAATTAGGACTTACGCAAAATTGTCCTGGCTAGGCATTTTTCCACAGACAGTACATCCAGTACGGCTGGTCAAAAGAACGACGCCAGGGCGGTTTTGCGTAAGTCCTAGCAATGAAGGGCTCAGGGTTCGCCTGCGCGTTGAGCCAAGCGGATCACTTCAAAAATCAGTCCAGCAAGTCGCGAATTTCAATCAAAGCTTGACGCACCCACAGCAGCCCAAGGTTGGCGGCTATGGCGTCATCGTCGCCTGGCGGCTCAAGCGCAGCCTGGCTTGGTGCAACGTCATTGCCCCGCGTCGACGCTGCTGGCGCACTGGCCAGGCCGACCGCACCGGCACCGCCGGCACCGCTCTGGGGCGGCTCCTGCAACTGGTTGCGCGCACCGCTGATGGTGAAGCCCTGGTCGTACAAAAGCTCACGGATACGCCGAATCATCAACACCTCATGGTGTTGGTAGTAGCGGCGGTTGCCACGGCGCTTCATTGGGCGCAGCTGGGTAAATTCCTGCTCCCAGTAGCGCAGCACATGCGGCTTGACATCGCACAAATCGCTGACCTCACCGATGGTGAAATAGCGTTTTGCGGGAATAGGGGGAAGCACCAGCGCCATGGGATCCGAGCAAGAGGTCAAAAAAGACAAGGGTAACGCAAGTCAGCCGCGCTGCAAATCGTCAGCCGCAAGCCTGCGCAGGCCCATGCCTGCGTCGTACGCCCAGGCCTTGCGTGGTAGCAGCTCAACGCTGGATCTGCTCTTTGAGCTTTTGGCTGGCGTGGAAGGTGACGACGCGCCGCGCCAAAATCTGCATCACCTCGCCAGTGCGTGGGTTACGGCCAGGGCGCGCCGCCTTGGTGCGAATCTGAAAATTCCCAAACCCCGAGAGTTTGACGTCATCGCCATCGACCAAGTTGTCCACGATCAGGTCAAAAAACGCATCAATCATGTCTTTCGACTCGCGTTTATTCAAACCAATCTGCTCAAAGAGCAGATCGGCCAATTGGGCCTTGGTCAGGGCCGGTGTTTCCAGCGACTCGACCATAAAGCCCAAGCGCCCCTGCGGGTCGTTCTTGGCCATCATGTGCGCAACCTCGCCCCGGTCAAGGCGACCAAGCGCGCCAGCACCGCAGCAACCGCAGCATCAATGTGGGCCTCGCTCAGCGCCTGCTCACCCGCATTCAGCGTCAAGCGCAAGGCCAGGCTTTTTTCACCCACCGCGATACCGGTGGCGCTAGCCGCCGGGGCCGGCATGCCGGCATCGAGCTTGGTCGGCGCAGGCCGGTAAACGTCAAACAAGACCGCCGCCCGCAGCCAGTCTTCGGCCTCCCCGCTATGGACGGCAGCGAGCACCTGCGCCGACGTGACAGCCTCCGGCACGATCACGGCCAGATCACGCTCCACCGACTGGTGTTTGGCAACCATGCTGAACACCGGCACGCTGCGCTGCAACACCGGCGCCAGATCCAGCTCAAACAAAACCGGGGCCTGCGCCATACCGTAGTGCTGGCGCCAGCGCGGATGCAGTTCACCGACAAAGCCAATCTCTTGCCCGTTGAGCAGCACGCGCGCGCAGCGCCCAGGGTGCATTGCCGGGTGTTCTGCGGGCAAAAACTGCGCCTGTGCAGGCGCCAGCAAAGCCTCAACGTCAGCCTTGGCATCGTAAAAATCGCTCGTCCGCTCCTTGCTCCCCCATTGCAGCGGCGCCACCGCCCCATAGGCCAGGCCGGCAACGCGCTGCGTCTGCTCAAAACCCGCAACCGTGGTGTCGGTGTTCTGCACCGCCGGGTTGCGCAGAAAAGTACTGCCAAGCTCGAAGACCCGCACACGGGTGGCTTTGCGGTCCAGGTTAAACATCAAAACTTGTAGCAAAGAACCAAGCCAAATGAGTGTTATGCGCTCTTCGTTGCTTGGTTCTTTGCTACAAGTTTTGATGTTTAACCTGGACCGCAAAGCCACCCGTGTGCGGGTCTTCGAGCTTGGCAG
>JAYVXE010000075.1:0-2397 GCA_043785395.1 Burkholderiaceae bacterium
AGAAGCTAACTGTCATGCATGGCCAAGCACCCCGAGCGATGAAACCGCGCCGCGAGACGAGCGCGCCGCTTCCAGTGCACCCGTGGATCTGGCTCTGCCTGGCCACCAGGTGCGCCCCCTTGAGGGGGAAGCGCCGCAGGCGCTTCGGGGGTGTTTCACGTTAAGCGCAGACCAGGCCTCGACCGTTGCGCCTGTACCGGCCTGCTGGCGCGGCGTTGTTCCAATTGCGGCGGCCAACGGCCCGGCCGCCCAACGGCTGGCCGAAGCCTTGGCCCTGCGACTAGACAACCAGTCCACCGAGCAGGCCGCTGCGATTTTGGCGGCCTGGCGGGCAAGACGCTGCCATGACCTTCCTTGGCGTGCGATTGCGCTGGGCAACACGGTTGCGGAGATCTGCCACAGTCTGCGCGCCCTGCAAGCCCTGGCCTGTACCGTCACGCCGACCAGCCCCATCAGGGCAGCGCTCAACGATGCGCAACGCTCCGCACGCTACTTGGCCGGTGAAGCCGTGAACTGGGGTGACGAGACCCCCTTGCCAGCACCACACATCGCGCTGCCCCTCTATCCTTTCGAGCGCGAACGCCATTGGTACCCCGTCAATGTGGCACGGCCCCCTGTGCATTGGGATGCGCCAGCCATGGCTCATGCCGATGCACGCTCGGCAACGAATCTTGAGTCCCTGCGCAAGTGGATTGCCGATGGTCTGGGCGTTGGCCTGGAGCAAGTCGGGGACACCAGCGACTTGTTCACGCTGGGGCTGGACTCTTTGCTTTTGATGGACTGGATTGACCGCTGGCGCAATCAGGGTTTACAGGTCGGCATCGGTGCGTTGATGGAACGGGCCACCCTGGAGCACTGGCAGACGGCGCTGGCCCAGGCCAGCACCGTTGCGGCTTGCACGCCGTCCGCAGCAGACCTGCCAAACCTGCCAAACCTGCCAAACCTGCCACACCTGCCCGCAGCCCAACTCTTGGCGGCGGCTGACGACGACGAAGAAGCCCCCTTCGACCTCACACCCGTGCAACATGCGTACTGGGTTGGCCGTGCGACGGACTTGCCTTTGTCAGGCGTGTCGTGCCAGGTCTATCTGGAATTGGCAGGTACCGGTCTGGCCCCAGATCGGCTCGAAACGGCAGTGCGCCGGCTTATTGCCCGCCACCCGATGCTGCGCGCCCGTTTCAGTGCCGATGGTCGGCAACAGATCGGCCCTGACCGCTGGCCAGGCCTCACGGTGCACGATTGGCGCAGCCATGGCGCGGGCATCCAGCATCCCGAGCACCTGCATCTGCGTGATGCGCTGTCGCACCGCATGTTCGACCTGCGCACAGAGCCCGCCTTCGATGTGCAACTGGCCTTACTGCACAGCGGGGCACACCTGTTGTTCATCAACATCGACATGCTCATCGCCGATGCTTTCAGCATTGCGCTGTTGCTGCGAGAGTTAGCGCAAATTTATGCCGATCCGGCACAGCTACAGCCCGCACCGCGCTATACATTTCGCCGCTACCTCGCTGAACAACGCGCCACCAGCGCACCAGCACGTGCGGCAGCGCGGGCGTACTGGATGGCGCGGCTTGACAACTTGGCGCCAGCACCTGCGTTGCCCTTGGCGTGTGACCCCGCCAGCCTGCGGTGCCCGCGCTTTGTCCGCCGCAGCGAACGGCTCGACGCCGCCACTTGGCGCTCGCTCGCAGGACATGCGCGCAGCATGGGCGTCACACCAACGATGACCTTGCTGACGGCCTTTGCGGCCGTGCTTGCCGCCTGGTCCAACCAGCCCAAGCTGCTGCTCAACGTGCCGCTTTTCAACCGCCAGCGGGGACACGAAGATACGCCACGACTGGTTGCCGATTTCACAAGCTTGATGGCATTGAGCGTGGCGCTGGCACCCGAGCGCACCTGGCGTGAACAAGTGCACACGCTCCAAAAGCGTTTCCTTGCAGATACCGAGCACCGGGCCTTTTCAGGCGTAGAGATCATCCGCGAAAAAGCCCGTTTAGAACCCGGCTTCACGGCTCCTGTCGTCTTCACAGGCAACCTCGGTCACGATTTTTTCGACCAAGAAACCCTCTCGACGCTCGGCCATCCGAACTGGATACTGTCGCAAACACCCCAGGTGTGGCTGGACCACCAGGTGCACGAGGAAGGCGGTGAACTGGTCTGGAACTGGGATGCGGTGGAGGCCTTGTTCGCCCCCAACGTGCTGGACGCCATGTTCGGTGCCTACAAAGCGCTGCTGCTCCACCTCGCCAGTGGCGAAGCCGCCTGGCACCAGCCACTGCCGCCGCTGCTGCCTACTGCCCAGGCATCGGTGCGCAACGCCGCCAACGCTGTTGTGATGCCTCTGCCCGACGCCTTACTGCACGATGCGTTCTTCGCTTATGCCGCGCGCCACCC
>JAYVXE010000076.1:0-7968 GCA_043785395.1 Burkholderiaceae bacterium
GACCAGCCCCTCGCGCACCACGGCCACATGGCGGGGTTTGAAGCCGAGGTTTTCGGCGGCGGGCTGCACTTCGGGCGTGACCTGGGTGCTGACGGCGTCGCGCGTGCCCAGCACCAGATGCGGGCGGTATTTGATGCCGCCACTGGCCAAGATCGACGTCGCCTGCGCCAGTTGCAACATGGTGAAGCTGTTGTAGCCCTGGCCAATGCCGAGTGAAATGGTCTCGCCCGCATACCATTTTTTCTGCTCGGGCCGCTTGTAGGCGTTGCGCTTCCACTCGGTGCTGGGCAGCACGCCGCGCACCTCTCCGCCCAGGTCGATGCCGGTTAGCTGGCCGAAGCTCAAGGGCTGCATGAAGTCGTGGATCAGATCGACCCCCATCTCGTTGGCCAGCGAGTAGTAGTAGACGTTGCTTGACAGCTGGATCGAGCGGCGCATGTCGACATTGCCCAGGTCGCCCTCGGGGCTGCCAAAACGGTGGCCGGCAAAGTTGAAATAGCCGGGGTCGTTGATCTGTGCATAGGGGCCGCGTTTGCCGGTCGCCAGCGCCGCCAACGCCATGAAGGGTTTGTAGGTCGAGCCCGGCGGGTAGGTGCCGCGCAGCGCCCGGTTGAGCAAGGGTTTGTTGATCGAGTCGACCAGCGCGCTCCAGCTTTCCTGGTCAATGCCTTCGACGAACAGGTTGGGGTCGAAGGTCGGCTTGCTGACAAAGGCCAGCACTTCGCCGCTGCGTGGGTCCAGGGCCACCAAGGCGCCACGGCGGGCGCCAAACAGGTCTTCGACCATTTTTTGCAGCTTGATGTCGAGCGACAGCATGATGGTGTGGCCCGGCGTTGCCGGGCTGCTGGCGAGCTTGCGCACGGCCCGGCCACCGGCAGAGGTCTCCATTTGCTCGACCCCGGTGATGCCGTGCAACTGGCTCTCAAAACTCTGCTCGACGCCGAGCTTGCCGATGTAGTCGGTGCCTCGGTAGTTGGCCTCATCGTCCGAGTCGCGGATGCGCTCTTTTTCGCGCTGGTTGATGCGCCCGATATAGCCAATCACATGGCTGGCAAGCTCGCCATACGGGTAGGTGCGGAACAAACGCGCCTTGATTTCGACGCCAGGAAAGCGGTAGCGCTGGGCGGAGAAGCGCGCCACCTCTTCGTCGGTCATGCGGGTGCGGATCGGCAGTGACTCAAAACTGCGCGAATCGTCCAGCAGCTTTTTGAAGCGGCGCCGGTCACGCGCTTGGATATCGACCACCTGCGCCAGTGCGTCAATCGTCTCCTCCAGCGGCTGCGCCTTGGACGGCGTGATCTCCAGCGTATAGGCCGAATAGTTGGTCGCCAGCACCAGGCCATTGCGGTCCAGAATCAGGCCCCGGTTGGGCACGATCGGCACGATCGCTGTGCGGTTGCTCTCCGCCTGCTCGCTCAAGTCCTCGTGGCGCAGCACTTGCAGATAGAACAGGCGCCCGGCTATCAGCCCAAAGGCCAGTACCACCACCAGGCCGACCGCCATCACCCGTGCCCGAAAACGCGATAAGTCCGCGTGAACATTGCGCAGCTCGGTCATGGCCGCACGCCAATGCAGCCGCACGCCGCTTGAGGATCCCAGGACTTCATAAGGGCCGATTCTCATCCGGGTCAAGCGCGCGACGCTGGGGGGCGAGCAGCACCAGGCTTATCGCCGGCCACAGCAAGGCCTCCAACAAAGGCGCCAACAACCACCACCATTCAGGCAGCACGCCGCCACTGAGCAAACGCAGCAGCCACGTCATCACATGCGCGGCGAAGAACAAAGGCAGCAACTTGATGGCCTGTAGCCAAACACCCAGCCACAGCAATTGACGGCGCAGCGAGGCCGCCAAATACGCCAGCAACACATAGGCCAGGGCGTGTTGCCCAAGCAAGGCGGTCTGGTGCACATCCATGCACAGGCCCAAAAAGAAGGCCGACCCCATGCCCACCCGCAGTGGTTGGTGCATGCTCCAAAACACCAGCACCAGCAGCAGCAGGTCGGGCGTCCACACCGTGCGCCCGAGCGGCACCAGGCTCAGCAGCAAGGCCAGCAGCAAGCTGGCCCAGATAAAAATCGGATTCACCGGCAGGAGCAAAGGCTGGCCACGGCGCATGATCATCGGCGGCCTCGTTTCTTATTGGCTGGCAGCGGGACGGTATCGGGCCGCGCCGGCAGCGCGACCGCCCCTGGCTTGAGCACCAGCACATGGCGCGCGCCCTGGGTCAGCGCCAGCGGCTGGGCATGGATGCGGGCAAAGGCTGAATCGACCCGGCGCTCGACCTTGTCAATCCGGGCCACTGGCAAACCTGGCGGATAGACCCCATCGACGCCACTGGTGGTGAGCAAATCGCCCTCTTGCAAATCAGCGCCGGAAGGCGTGAAGCGCAGCTCCAACCCCCCGCCGAGCGCCGACAACGGGTCTCCGTAGGCGACGCTGCGCACCCCTGTGCGTACATTCAGCACCGGAATTGCCTGGTCGCGGTCCACCAACAGCGTCACCTCACTCACGAAAGGATGGACCCGTGTGACCTGGCCAAGCACACCAGACTCGTCCATCACCGGCGAGCCCGGCTCAATGCCTTGCACCAGGCCCTGGTCAAGAATGACTTTGCGGGTATACGGATCGGCTGCGTCGTACAGTACTTCGGCCGCCTTGACCGGCGTCTTGACCCGCTCGCGCAGCTCCAGCAATTGGCGCAGGCGCTCGTTTTCGAGCAGCAAGGCTTCAACTTGGTTGGCTTTGAGCGACTGCAAGGCCAGCGAGCGGCTTGACAGGTCTTCGGCCTGCTGCGCGGCGCTGCGCGTTTGCAGGTATTCGAGCCCGTTGCGCAGCCACTGAATCGGCTGCAAAGCCAGCCATTGCACCGGTTGCAACAGCGTGGCGACGGTCGAGCGCAGCGGCACCGTCACATGGAAACGGGAATCTGCAACAAGCAAGAAAAGCGCCAAGGCAACAAACAACACAAGCTTGGCGAGCGCCGATGGCCCTTGCCTAAAAAAGGAAGGGGCATCGCGTTCCAGGGTACCCAAAGGCATGGCTTAAGCGCCAAAGCCGATGGCAGTCCACGCTGCCGTGCGACAACCAAGGGCGTTGCGCAGCCGCTCGGTGGCGCTGCGAATCATGGGTTTAATCGCTGGTAAAGATGCTGCCGCGCCGGTCCATGCGCTCCAGCGCAATGCCGCAGCCGCGAACCACACAGGTCAGCGGGTCTTCGGCAACCAGCACTGGCAAGCCGGTTTCTTCGGACAGCAGACGGTCCAAGTCGCTCAGCAAAGCGCCGCCGCCGGTCAGCATCATGCCGCGGTCGGCGATGTCGGCGCCAAGCTCGGGCGGGGTTTGTTCAAGCGCGTTTTTGACCGCTGAGACGATGTTGTTGAGCGGGTCGGTCAGCGCCTCCAACACCTCGTTGCTGGAGATGGTGAAGCTGCGCGGCACGCCCTCTGACAGGTTGCGGCCCTTGACTTCCATCTCTTTGACCTCGGAGCCGGGGAAGGCCGAGCCAATTTGCTTTTTGATCGCCTCTGCCGTGGGCTCACCAATCAGCATGCCGTAGTTGCGGCGGATGTAGTTGATGATGGCCTCGTCGAACTTGTCGCCGCCCACCCGCACACTGCCTTTGTAGACCATGCCGCCGAGCGAGATAACGCCAACCTCGGTGGTGCCGCCGCCAATGTCCACCACCATCGAGCCACTCGCCTCCGACACCGGCAGGCCAGCGCCCAGACCGGCGGCCATGGGTTCTTCGATCAGGTAAACCGCTGTTGCGCCTGCGGCCTCTGCTGCGTCCTTGATGGCGCGGCGCTCGACCTGGGTTGAGCCACAGGGGACGCAAATGATGATGCGCGGACTGGGGCTGAACAGGCTGCGCGGATGCACCATCTTGATGAACTGCTTAATCATCTGTTCGGTGATGACGAAGTCGGCAATCACGCCGTCCTTCATGGGCCGGATCGCCTCGATGTTGCCGGGAACTTTGCCCAGCATCGCCTTGGCTTCGCGGCCGACAGCCTGGATTACTTTTTTGCCATGCGGGCCGCCTTCGTGGCGAATCGCGACCACCGAAGGCTCGTCCAGCACAATGCCCTTGTCGCGGGCAAAAATCAGGGTGTTGGCAGTGCCAAGGTCAATCGCCAAATCGGTAGAGAAGTACCGACGGAATAATCCGAACATTCAAATCCTCTCGGGCACGGCATGCGCATCGGCAGTCCGTCGCCATGTTTACAGGTACGACTCGGCGCAGCCGCTCTAGCAGAGCCTCGCTGCTGTGCCGAGTCAAGAGTCATACAGATGCTGTAGCGCCAGGGCAAAGCCTGTTTTAGAGCTATGTTCCGCGCTGATGGGCACAATGCTGAGCATTCGCGGCCCTGTCGGAAAGCATTTTTACAAAGGCGAGATAATACTCTATCGCTTGAAATTTATGCCCATTCCCGAGCATCTGGCGCAGTCAAATCCCCATTTTTGCCCACTTTTCTTTATTGCACCCACCTACCTATGGCTCTGACCTCTCAAGACATGGCCCGCATCGCCAATCTGGCCCGGCTCGATCTACAGGCCGAGCAGGCTGAGCGCCTGCTCGGCCAATTGAATGGCTTTTTCGACATCGTCGAGCAAATGCGCGCGGTGGACACCCACGGCATCGAGCCGCTGGCCCATCCGGTTTCCGCCATCCAGGACATCGCGCTACGCCTGCGCGACGATGTCGCCAGCGAGCCCAACGGTATTGAGGCGAACCAGCGCAGTGCACCCGCCGTCGAAGCCGGCCTGTTTCTGGTACCCAAAGTCATAGAGTGAAATTTGCATGCCTACATCGTCCTTGTCGTCCTTGAACACACCTCTTCACGATCTGAGTCTGTGCGCCCTCGCCACCGCGCTGCGCACGCGCCGGGTTTCTGCGCTGGAGACGGCCCAGTATTTTTTAGACCGTGCCCAGACCCACCAGGCGCTTGGCGCCTACGTCGCCATTGACCCTGAAGTCACGCTGGCCCAGGCCCGTGCTGCCGACGCCCGCCTGGCCAACGGCACGGCCGGCCCGCTCGAAGGCCTGCCGATTGCCCACAAAGACATCTTTGTCACGCGTGATTTCGTAACCACCGCCGGCTCACGCATGCTGAGCGCTTACCGCTCGCCGTTTGATGCCACCGTGGTGCGTCGGCTGGCCGAGGCCGGCATGGTGACGCTGGGCAAGCTCAATTGCGACGAATTCGCGATGGGCTCGGCGAATGAGAATTCAGCCATCGCACCGGTCGGCTTTGACGCGCCAGCGCCGGTGCGCAACCCCTGGGACACGGCGCGCATTCCGGGCGGCTCGTCGGGCGGCAGCGCGGTCGCGGTGGCGGCCCGCTTGACGCCAGCGGCAACCGGCAGCGACACCGGTGGCTCGATCCGCCAACCGGCCGCGTTTTGCGGTATTACCGGCATCAAGCCAAGCTATGGCCGGGCTTCGCGCTACGGCATGGTGGCGTTTGCCTCCAGCCTCGACCAGGCCGGGCCGATGGCACGCAGTGCCGAAGACTGCGCGCTGCTGCTATCGACCTTGTGCGGCTTCGACCCTGAGCGCGACTCAACGTCGCTTGAGCGCCCAGACGAGGACTTCAGCCGCACCTTGAACGAGCCCTTGCAAGGCCTGCGCATTGGTGTGGCGAAAGAGTTTTTAAGCGACAGCGTCGCCCCCGATGTGCGCGCCGCCGTGGACGCTGCGCTCAAGGAGTACCAAAAGCTCGGCGCCACGCTGGTCGACATCTCGCTGCCCCGCACCGCGTTGTCGATCCCGGTCTACTACACCATTGCACCGGCCGAAGCATCGAGCAACCTGAGCCGCTTTGACGGTGTCAAGTTTGGCCACCGCGCCAAGGACTATGTCGACTTGGAGGACATGTACAAAAAGACCCGTTCTGAGGGTTTTGGCGAGGAGGTCAAGCGCCGCATCATGATTGGCACCTATGTGCTCAGCCACGGCTACTACGACGCCTACTACCTGCAGGCGCAAAAGATCCGCCGCATGATTGCCAACGACTTCCAGCAGGCCTTCGGGCAGTGCGACCTGATTGCGGGCCCTGTCGCGCCGACCGTGGCCTGGCAGCTGGGTGCGCAGCGCGACCCGGTGGCCGACTATCTGGCCGATATTTTCACCCTGCCGGCCTCGCTGGCCGGGCTGCCCGCCATGAGTGTGCCGGCCGGTTTTGGTGCGGGCAACATGCCGGTTGGCCTGCAACTGATTGGCAACTACTTTGGTGAAGCCAAGCTGCTCAATGCTGCGCACCAACTGCAACAGGTCAGTGACTGGCACACCCAAACGCCCAAGGATTTTTTGCCATGACCGAGCCCGTGAACACCTTTGAAGCGCAGCAACAAGGCCGCCCAACCGGCCCGTTGGTGCAGGGCTATGAAGTCGTTATCGGCTTTGAGACCCACGCCCAGCTCCGCACCCAGAGCAAGATTTTCAGCCGCGCCTCGACAGCCTTTGGTGCTGACCCCAATACCCAGGCCTGCGCTGTCGACTTGGCCTTGCCGGGCACGTTGCCGGTGATGAACCGGGCGGTGGTCGAGCGTGCTATCGAATTTGGACTGGCAGTTGGCTCCCACATTGCGCCACGCAGCATTTTTGCCCGAAAAAATTATTTTTACCCCGATCTGCCCAAGGGCTACCAGATCAGCCAGTTCGAGATTCCAGTGGTGCAAGGCGGCAGCGTTGAGTTCTTTCTTGGCGATACGCCAAAATCCGTGCGCCTGGTGCGCGCCCACCTGGAAGAGGACGCGGGCAAATCGCTGCACGAAGGCTTCATCGGCCAAAGCGGCATCGACCTGAACCGGGCCGGCACGCCGTTGCTGGAGATCGTCACCGAGCCCGATATGCGCTCTTGCGCCGAAGCTGTTGCGTATGCCAAGGAGCTGCACAAAATCGTCACCTGGATTGGCATTTGTGACGGCAATATGCAAGAGGGGAGTTTTCGCTGCGACGCCAACGTGTCGGTGCGCAAGCCCGGCGCAGCGCTGGGCACCCGGCGCGAGATCAAGAACCTGAACAGCTTTCGCAATATGCAGCTGGCGATCGACTACGAGATCCGCTGGCAGATTGAGGAGCTGGAGGAGGGGCGCAGCATCCAGCAGGCAACCGTGCTGTTCGACGAGGCCAGCGGCAGCACCCGCGCGATGCGCAGCAAAGAAGACGCGGCCGACTACCGTTATTTTCCCGACCCCGATTTGCCGCCGCTGGTGATTGCGCCTGAATGGGTGGAGCGGGTGCGCGCCGCCATGGTCGAGCTGCCACGGCTGATGGCGGCACGCCTGGTCAAAGACTACGAGCTGCCCGCCTACGACGCCAACACGCTGACCCAAAGCCAGGCGATGGCGGCTTATTTCGAGGCCGCAGCCAAGGCCAGCGGCCAGCCCAAGCTGGTCAGCAATTGGATCATGGGCGAGCTGTCGCGGCGTCTCAACAGCGGTGGCGGCGAGATTGGCGACGCGCCCGTCAGTGCCGCACAGTTGGCGCAGCTGGTGGGCCGTATCGCCGACGCTACGGTCTCCAACAACGCGGCCAAGCAGGTGTTCGACGCGCTGTGGAGCGGCGCCGACCAAGATGTGGATGCGCTGATCGAGCGCCTGGGTTTGACGCAAATGAGCGACACCGGCGCGCTGGAGGCCATCATCGACGAGGTGCTGGGCCGCAATGCCGACAACATCGCCCAGTACCGCGCAGGCAAGGACAAGGCCTTCAATGCGCTGGTCGGCCAGGTGATGAAGGCCAGCCAGGGCAAGGCCAATCCGGGGCAGGTCAGTGCTTTGCTCAGGCAAAAAATGGCATCCTAGGAGCCTGTCGGGCTTGGAGCGTCGAACAGCGAAAATCGGCCCCAGCGAGGACATTTTTCGCCGGATTTGCAGGCCCATAGCCCGGCTATGGGCCAAAAAGACGGTGTTCTCGAAGAGCGGCGAAGCCAAAAATGGACCGCTGCGGTCGATTTGCAGCC
>JAYVXE010000077.1:0-2384 GCA_043785395.1 Burkholderiaceae bacterium
AGCGCGGGCCGCATACAGGTAGGCACGCGCCCAATGTCCGCGCTGGCGCTCAAACCGGGCCAGCTCGACCAAGGATTCGGCGCGCTGGGGCCGGGCCTCAAAAGCATCCAGGTAGCGCTCACACACCTCGGCCCCAGGCTGCTGCAAGCGCTCGGACAAAATCGCGGCCTGGTACAACGCAAACCACTGCTCTTCGGCAAAGCCGCCCATGTCGGCGCGCCGCAAATACGCGCCCAAAGCCGCCTCCAGCTGGCTGGCATCACGCAGGCTCTGCGCCAGGTAAAACTGGTAGCGGCTATTGCCGGGCTCGGCTAGCAAGGCCTGGGCCAGCAGGTCGGCATCTTTGTGGTATTTGTACGGATCGCCCGAACGTGCGCCCTCGGTGCTGCACGCAATCCAAGGGCCTTCGATGCGCGCCAAGACCTGCGCGGGCGGCTCGGCCTGCGGGTATTCATGCAGCACGCCAACCCAGCGCCACTGCAAGCGGGTGCTGGCCAGCACCATCCGTTGGTAGCGCGTGGCGCCCAGTTGCAGCCACAGGTAGCCGGCGTCGGCGTCGAGCGTGGCCGGCCATTGGTAGCCCGGCGGAATGTGCATGGCATCGTCGGCGTCAAAGAACAATAAGTAATCAGCCGGGGTTTGGCTGGCACAAAAGACCTGCGCCAGCGCCGCAGCCTCTGAGCGGTTGTGGCCAAAATCGCGCCACGGGCGCGCGTGCAATTGCCCTGGCAGATGCGCCAGCGTCTGCTGCACCAGTGCCTGCGTGCCGTCGCTTGAGCCGGTATCAACAATCACCCAACTATCAATCAGCGGCAGCAACGAGGCTAGGCAGCGTCCGATCACGGCGGCCTCGTTTTTCACGATCATGTTCAGGCACACGCGTGGGCGCTGGCGACCCAGCGAGGACACCGCAGCCACAGCGGGCTTGCCCAACTGCACCATGGTCTAGTCTGCCAACAGGGCGCGCAGCCAGTCGGGCAGGGTCTGGGCTTTTTGTTGCGCAAAGTCGACCCACATCACCGTGCCGCCGCCAGCGGCGCAAATGCGCTCGGGCTGGTCGGCCCGGGCCAGCGTGGCCCAGGTCTCGAACGTGGTGCGCGCCACGTCGCTGGCATACAGCGTCAGCAACACCTCGCCGGGGTACTGCAACTGCTGGTAGAAATTGCAAAACGCATTGACGATGACCGGGCCTGCGCCAGCCGAGCTGGGCCGGCAGCCAATGCCAAACATCCAATCAACGCGTGCAATCTCCATGTAGCGGAAGTAGCTGGCGTTGTTGACATGGTTCATCGCGTCCATATCGCCCCAGCGAATCGGGATCAGGGTTTCAAAAACCTGCTTTTTCTGCGTTGGAATATCAATTTTCATGGGCCTTATACTACTATTTATATAGCTATAAAACGTTTATACACAAGCGATACAAGCATTATTTGTAAAAAAATTTATCCCCGGCACCATCCCGCACAGCGCTGGCCCTGCGCGCCCAGCCGCATGGCTTGCGCTGGGGCGCTGGGGGCTGCGCATAAAATCGCCGCAGCTACCGCCTGCGCTCTTCCATTATCCAAAAAATACATGCCATGACACATGATGAAATTCTTGCCCAGTACGGCCCACGCGAGGCCATGGACTACGACGTGGTGGTGGTCGGCGGTGGCCCCGGCGGGCTGGCCAGCGCCATCCGCCTAAAGCAACAAGCGGCACGACAAGGTAAGGAGATATCGGTTGTGGTGCTGGAAAAGGGTGCCGAGCCTGGCGCGCATATTTTGTCTGGTGCCGTGATGGACCCGCGCGCACTCAGCGAGCTGTTCCCGGACTGGAAAAAGCGCGGCGCACCGCTGACGCAACCGGTCACCGACGACGCCATGCTGTTCCTGGGCGAAAAATCCGGCTTTCGGATGCCCAATTTTCTGCTGCCAAGCTGCTTTCAAAACCACGGCAACTACGTCATCAGCCTGAGCAACCTGACGCGCTGGTTGGCGCAACAGGCCGAGGCCTTGGGGGTCGAGATCTTCCCCGGTTTTGCCGCTGCCGAAGTGCTGTTCACCGAATCGGGCGCCGTCAAGGGTGTGGCCACTGGCAATATGGGCGTTGGCAAAGACGGCGTGCCGGGCGCTGACTTTCAGCTGGGCATGGAGTTGCACGCCAAATACACTTTGTTTGCCGAGGGCGCCCGGGGCCACCTGGGCAAGCAATTGATTGCCCGCTTCCAGCTCGACGCTGGCAAGGACCCGCAAAGCTACGCTCTGGGCATCAAAGAGCTGTGGGAAATAGACCCCGCCCGCCACCAAGCCGGCCTGGTGCTGCACAGCGCGGGCTGGCCGATGCAAAGCAACAGCTACGGCGGCGCGTTCCTGTACCACATGGAGGGCAACCTGGTCACGCTG
>JAYVXE010000078.1:0-2379 GCA_043785395.1 Burkholderiaceae bacterium
CTCTTTTATGGTTTTAGACACCGAAAAACCACCTGGCGCTTGACCAAAGACCGTGTCGTGCACGAGGTCGATGTGGTGGCACCCGTCTCGGTGAACAGCAGCGAAGCGGCCAGGGAGTTGGCCACCGCCGGGCTAGGCGTCGCCTTGCTACCGCGCTACGCGGTGGCCGCCGAGCTAGAGCGCGGTAGCTTGCAAGTGGTTCTGCCCGACTACCAGGTGGACGGGGCGACGGGGCGCGCCTTGTTTTTTCTGCACATGCCGGGGCGCTACCAGTCTCCCAAAATTCGCGCATTCATCGAACTGCTCCAATCGCATTGGCAGCCAACACCGCCGTGGGAGGCCGCAGCCCTCCAAGGCCAGGCCGCTGCGCTGTAGGCACGGTGGCCACCGACAACTCCACGCTGGTGCCGAAAAAAGCTTGAGCAAGACTTGCGCAAAATTGTCCTGGCTAGGCATTTTTTTCGCAGACAGTACCCCCATAGGACTTACGCAAAACGTCCCCAGCGGCGTTTCCCCTCCTGGCCGTACGCCAGTACTGTCTGCGTTGGGGGTGCCTTGCATGGAGTCGACTCCATCCCCCCCCAAATGCGCAGACATATCGCGCCAAGGAGAGCCTGGCGGTCCACAAACCCCGTCTATGGACAGGCGGTCGTTGCGCCCAGCCCGCCCCCAGCACAAGGGGGAAGGCATGGGAGGCATACGCTCCCATTGCCCGTCGGTCAGTGCTGGCCGTGGCTACTGCGTACGAAGCTTTCGAACTGTTAGTTTATTGAAACACAGGCAAACAACAAATACCAACATTTTGTTGTCTTTTAAGACAAAAATAGAAACCAAGTGTTACGATGACTGTGGCACAGGGGAAAGTCCGCAAATCGATTGGACCGGCACAGCAGTCCATTGTCGTTATGGACAGGGCGGACGGCCACCTTGCCAGCAGATCCAGCATCTGCTTTTTTTTTGAAAATCATCACAACACGGCGGTTTCTTCCGCCTTCAACGTTCAATACACAAAGGGTAAAGCATGTCTTTTTGGAGCAAAACATGGGGCGCAACCAGCACCAATGTTCAAAATATTTTTAAATTCGGAGGCAGGATTGTTGAAAAATTTGTCGCAGAACCCGTGGCAGAGATTATCGATACGGTCAGCACCCTGACCGGCGTCGGCTTGCAAGCCGTCAAAAACTCCAGCAATGCGATTTTTGATTCCATCCGTTCATCAGACACGCTGCACAAGGTGGCCACCATATCGCAGGATGTCAGTCACAAGATTATCGATATCGTGACGGGAGTCATCCCCTCACCCTTCAATATTGCAGGAAAATCTATTCTGACCGCCCACGACATCGCCAAACAAGCACTGCTATTGGTGCCAGAAGCCATAGTCGATGCCAAAATCCCGATTTTGTCGAGTGTCAGCAATGCCGCAACAAGCTTAATCAAAGGCGGCACGACCATGAGCAAAATCGTACTCGATCACTTTGTCATGACATCGGGTGAGGTCAACAACCTGCTCTCCACCACCGCCCATGGCAGCTTTAACGCGGCACTCAAACTGGTAAAAAATCCGCTTGATTTTAAAAGTTTGATTTACAACCAAACCTGCGACACAGATTCGCTCTTCGATATTTTGAAGGTGATCGCAAATTACGAATACAACAGCATAAAAACCCATCTTTGGCACGATGCCTTGTTGCTCAAAACACCGGTGGACACCATCCATAAAATTCTGACCGAAGCCGCGCAAGATATGGGCATAGCGTCATTGACCAATCCGGCCTTGGATCTGGTGCGCAACAGCTGGGGCTTCGTCGTGGAAGATGTCATATCCGGTTTGGTCGTCAATCCGGTGCTGTCCGTCGTGGGCAAGGCGACGGAGGCGGTCTTCGGCCCGATCACCGACGCTGGCATAGTCGAACACCACTACGACAACAACCTGAGCACAGCGAAGCCGACCAAGGTTGATGCATTACTCAGTGAAAAACTGAGCCCACTCCTGGATGCTATTTTCAAAAATGATGGCACCCACGCCGGAAAAAACACCGAGCACAGCTACCACAACACGAAAAACCCGACGTTTTTGGACGAAGTTTTCAACCGCGTAAGCAATCTTGTGCCGGAATTCACCCCCCCGGGCTCTAGCTTGCATGCAAACCACGCTCCTGCGACCAAATCCGTCACCAGCAACACGGAGGCCTACGCGCTTTACAACACGGCGCCCCCCTCCAACGAACCCGTGCTCTTCCATGCTTTGGTGTGAGCCCCGGCCTTTGGCGCGCCACCGCCTAGCCCAAGTTTGTCACTTTTCACCCCATTTCCGGGCGGCGCTGGGCGCAAACCCGCATAAATGCTGGGCTCTTGGTTTGAAGTGAAATGTAGTGC
>JAYVXE010000079.1:0-2346 GCA_043785395.1 Burkholderiaceae bacterium
GGCGCCTGGTGAAATGTGAATATGGCTTACGCGGCGCTGGTTTGGTGCAATAATTTTTTAGTCTAATTAACCCATACCGCATATGTTGTATGCGTTTACTTAAAACAAGTAATAAAAGATATCGTATGCGCTGAAAACTTAAGAAGACATGCCGTTTGGCGCAAACCCCTGCCTGTGCGGATGGTGAAAAACGCTGGCCTTGGGGTTTGCGTCAGCCGGACGGCTTAAAAATCAGCGACCAAGGAGATCCGGGCATGGCGCCCCGGCTGGGTGTAGGCATCGCGTGCGGCGGCGTCGGGCATGACGCCGCGCACATCGCTCCAGTTCCAGTACTTTTTGTTGCCCAGGTTGTAGAGCCCCAGATTCAGGCGCAGGTCTTTGCGGATGCGCCACTGGCCGCTCAGATCGAACGTGGTGGCCGCCGGCGTAAGAAACTGCGTGCTGCTGCTGGCATCTACCTCGGATGCTTTCTTGGCCGCGTGGTAGGCCATATCCAGCCGGGCCTCCCAGGCCTGGCGGCGGTAGCGCAGGCCGGCATTGAGCTTGCTCGGTGCGACCGAATCCAGGGGTTTGCCGGTGCTGCGGTTGCGCCCCTTGGCCTGTCCATAGGCAAACATGGTGGCCAAAGAGCCCTTGCCGACGCGGCCCCAGAGCATCTCGCCCTTGACCTCAAAGCCGTTGATACGGGCTTTGCTGATGTTTTGCGATTGGTAGACCAGCGCCGTGGCCGGGCTGCGCATATTGCCGCTCACTGCGACGACTGACTCAATCAGGTCTTTGTACAGGCCCGAGAAAATGGCCGCATCCAGGGACAGCCGGCCGCTGCGGCCACGCAGACCAAGTTCGAAATTCTGGCTTTTTTCAGGCCGCAGGTGGGGGTTGGGAGAGGTCTTGTAGTAGAGCGGGCCGCCGCTTTCGCGGTAGGCGTTGACCTGGGACGCATCGGGGGCCTTGAAGCCAGCGGCGTAATGGCCAAAAATGCTCCACTGCGGCGTGGCGCGGAACAAAACGCCCAGCTTGGGCGAGACGGACGAGCCGGACAGTGACGCCGCCGGCATCATCGACGCATAGCCCTTTTGGCTGGCGTCCAGCTTGAAGCTGTCGTAGCGCACACCGGGTGTGACGCTCCAGTGCTCGCCCACGATCTCATTTTGGAGATAGGCCGCGACACTGGTTTCAACGGAGTCGGGGAAACGCTTGAGCGGAAACGGCTCCCCCAAGGGCGGTGTCAAGCCGGTCTGCAAGGTCGTGACCTTGCTGCGGCTGTAGTCCAAGCCGTAGGTGAGTTTGTGGCGCCAATTCGCACCCATGGCCAAGGTTTTGGCCGCCTGGACATTCAGCTGCCAGGTCTTCTCGCCATAGGCGGTGTCGCGCACCCGGTCGCTGGCGGCGTGGCGCCCCTCAAAGCGGTAATCCTGGGCGTCAGCGGCCTGGTAACTCAGGGCCGTTTGCAGCGTGTCGGCCACAGCAGCGTCCAGTTGGTACTGCGCGCTCCAGCTGGCCCGGTTGCGGGCCATGTCCTGGGTCGCGTTAAAAGCCCGGGTTGAGGTGGGCGCATACGGCGGCTTGGCCAGCGCAGATAAGCCCTTGATATCGCTGTGTTTTTTTACATGTTCGAACGTCAGCACATGCTTTTGCCTGGCGTTGGGCTGGAGCACCAACTTGCCCAGCAATGCAGCGTTGCGGTCTTTTTGCGGATTGGGCGTGGTGCGGTCCATGTTCTCAGCGTTGTTGGTGCCCATGTTGTCGAGGCCTTCGGCCCGCTCCGTATGGGCCGACACCAACCAGCTGGCAACGCCATTGGCCCGACCGGCTACGGTGGCGCCGGTGCTCCAGCCCTGGTCGTCTGCGCGGTAGCCCAGCATGGCGCGGCCACCGATGGTTTTGCCGTGTTGGAGAAAATCTTCGGGCGCATGGGTGATGAAGTTCACCAACCCGGCCATGCCGTCCGAGCCATACAGCGCCGACGCCGGGCCACGGATGATCTCGACCCGCTTGACCAGGCCAATATCAAAATAGTCGCGGCCAAACGCCGTTGCCGCAAACACATAGCTGCGGGGCACACGGATGCCGTCCACCAGCAGCAGCACCTGGTTGCCCTCGCGGCCCCGGATGTTGAAGCCCGCATTACCGTCGGCTCCGGTACCGGCCATGGCCAGGGTCATGCGTGCAGGAGCGCGTCTGACCGAGACGTTGGGCAAATCCCGCGTGACATCCCGGATGTCGCGCACCATCCCTTGTTCCAGCTCTTCGGCGCCCAGGATGTCGATCGAGGCCGGTAGATCGGCGCCCACTTGCGCGCTGCGCGAGCCGCTGATGATCATTTCTTGGAGGACGGGGGCGCTC
>JAYVXE010000080.1:0-2344 GCA_043785395.1 Burkholderiaceae bacterium
CCCCCCCAGCATGGCGGCCCGTCGCATCGGGGCGCCATGCTTGTTTTAGCCAGCAGGAGGCACAGCTTTATGAAAACATCTTCTTCTCCCCGTGTGGCCATCGTCACCGGTGCCGGCACCGGCATTGGCCGGGCGGTGGCGCACGCACTGTTGCACGACGGCTGGCACGTGGCGCTGGCGGGGCGGCGCGCTGCGCTGCTGGACGCCGTTGCCGCCGAGTCCGGGGCCGCTGAGCGGGCACTGGCGCTGCCCACCGACGTCACCGATCCGGCCTCGGTGCAAGCCTTGTTCGAGCGCGTCTGCCAGCACTGGGGCCGGGTTGATTTGCTGTTCAACAACGCCGGCGTCAGCAACCCGCCAGGGCCGTTCGAGGACTGGAGCGCGCAGCAGTGGCGGGCCGTGGTTGACGTCAATTTGAGTGGCATGTTTTTTTGCCTGCAACAGGCTTTTCGCTGCATGAAGGCGCAGCAGCCGCGTGGGGGCCGCATCATCAACAATGGCTCGATTGCTGCCAGCACGCCGCGCCCCAACGCGATTGCCTATACGGCAACCAAGCACGCGGTGCAGGGCATGACCAAAAGCGCAGCACTCGATGGCCGGCCCTTTGATATCGCCGTCGGCCAGATCGACATTGGCAACGCCTTGACCGAGCTGGCCGCGCCCATGGCCGTGGGCGTGCCGCAGGCCAACGGAGCCGTAGCTGTCGAGCCGATGATGGACGTCGAGATCGTCGGCCAATCGGTGCTCTACATGGCCAATCTGCCGTTGGAGGCGAACGTGTTGTTCCACACCGTGATGGCGACCAAGATGCCCTTTGTCGGTCGCGGCTAAGCCGGCCAGCCACGCCCACGCTTGGCTTGGGTGGCTGGCTTGGTTGAGCCGAAAGTGGCGGAAGTTGCGAAAATAGCCAGGTTGGGCGTCTGCCCGAAGTTTTACAGGTACACGTTTTGGAAAATCCCCTCCGCAGCCCGAGCCCTAGCCCGTGGCGTCTGTCAGTGGCGCCGATGATGGACTGGACCGACCGCCATTGCCGCTACTTTCACCGCCTGCTGTCGCGCCAGGCCTTGCTTTATACCGAGATGGTCACCACCGGTGCGCTGGTGCATGGCGATGTGGCACGGCACTTGGACTTTTCTGCGCATGAGCACCCGGTCGCGTTGCAACTCGGCGGCAGTGATCCGGCTGATCTGGCCCACAGTGCCAAGCTTGGCCAGCAGTGGGGTTACCGTGAAATCAACCTGAACTGCGGCTGCCCGAGCGAGCGGGTGCAGCGCGGGGCTTTTGGTGCTTGCCTGATGGCCGAGCCGCAATTGGTGGCCGACTGTGTTTTGGCCATGCGCGATGTGGTCGATATCCCGGTGACGGTCAAGCACCGCATTGGCATCGACAAGATCGAGCGCTACGACTTCGTGCGCGACTTTGTCGGCACGGTCAGCCAGGCCGGTTGCCAAGTCTTCATCGTGCACGCCCGCAATGCTTGGCTCAGCGGCCTCAGCCCCAAGGAAAACCGCAGCATCCCGCCGTTGCGCTATGCGCTGGTGCAGCGGCTCAAGCAAGATTTTCCGCAGCTGACGATTGTGCTCAACGGCGGCGTCACCACGCACGCGCACATTGCCGAGCAGTTGCAGCAGCTCGACGGTGTGATGGTGGGGCGCGAGGCTTACCACAACCCCTGGACGCTGGCGGCTTGGGACGAGTGCTTTTTTGGCGCGCCACCGAGCGCGCTGACGCAGGTTGCGGTGGAGGCCCAGATGTGCGATTACATGGTGCGCGAGGCCGCTGCCCATGGCACCCCCTGGAGCAACATTGCGCGCCACATGCTGGGCCTGCGCAATGGCTTGCCCGGTGCGCGCAAGTGGCGCCAAGTCTGGAGCGACCACCGTTTGAAAGCGCTCGAGCCACACGCGGTGATGGCGCTGGCGCATGCTTGCATTGGCGCCCAGGCCGCCGTCGAAGAGGCGTCTGCAACAGCTTTATAACTATTTTTATAGCTGCTGACGCTTGATTTTAATGATTTTCAGCATTAAAAAATTGTTAAATTCATATAAATAAAGCGCTGGCAGCTATTTAATTAGTAGCTTGTGGTGCTCATAGGACTTACGCCAAATTGTCCTGGCTAGGCATTTTCCCGCAGACAGTACATCCAGTACGGCAGGTCAAAAGAACGACGCCAGGGCGGTTTTGCGTAAGTCCCAACGAACTGTCATGCATGGGCCAAGCACCACCGAGCGATGACCGCGCCGCGCGACGAGCGCGCCGCTTCCAGTGCACCCGTGGATCTGGCTCTGCCAGGCCACTGGGTGCGCCCCCTTGAGGGGGGAGCGCCGCAGGCGCTACGGGGGTG
>JAYVXE010000081.1:0-2336 GCA_043785395.1 Burkholderiaceae bacterium
GGCGACGGCATCATCACCCCGGCGATTTCGGTCCTGTCAGCCGTTGAGGGGCTGGAGATCGTCACCCCGCGCGGCAAACCTTATGTGGTGCCGATATCGCTGGTGGTTCTGGTGATGTTGTTTGCCGTGCAGCGCCGGGGTACCGGTGATATTGGTAAATTCTTCGGCCCCATCACTGTGGTGTGGTTTTTTGCGATTGGCATTTTTGGTTTTATTCAAGTCGCGCAAAACCCGCATGTGCTGGTTGCCGTGTGGCCCACCCATGCGCTGCGTTTTGCGGTCGACCACTACCAGATTGCCTTCATCACATTAGGGGCCGTATTTTTGTGCGTTACAGGGGCTGAAGCACTGTATGCCGATATGGGGCATTTCGGCAAGCAGCCGATTCGCGTGGCCTGGTTTGGCCTGGTCATGCCCTCACTGATTCTGAACTATTTTGGCCAGGGTGCGCTGGTTCTCAGCAACCCCAAAGCCGCTGAAAATCCGTTTTATTTGATGATGCCGGAGTGGGCTTTGCTGCCAATGGTGGTGTTGGCTACGGCGGCTACTGTGATTGCCTCGCAAGCGCTGATCTCTGGCGCATTTTCTGCCACCAAGCAAACCATACAAATGGGCTTTTTGCCGCGCCTGTCGATTTTGCACACGTCGATTCGCGATACCGGTCAGATTTATATACCCGCAGTCAACTGGCTGCTACTGGCTGGTGTCGTGGCGGCGGTCCTGCTTTTTGGCTCGTCGACGGCCCTGGCCGCCGCTTACGGTATTTCGGTCAGTCTGGTGATGGTGATGACCACCGTGCTGACTTTTTTCGTGGTGCGGTACGGTTGGGGTTACCCGCTTTGGCTTTGCATATCAGCCAGCAGTTTCTTTTTGGCGGTGGACATTGCGTTTTTCGCGTCCAACTCACTCAAGATTCTGCAAGGTGGCTGGTTCCCCCTGGTGCTTGCGGGCGCGCTGTACGCCGTCATGGCCACCTGGAAAGAGGGTCGAAAAATCCTCAATGAAAAGCTGCGAGAAGATGCCATAGACTTGCCTGGATTTCTGGATGCAGTATTTGTCAGCCCCCCCGTGCGCGTTGAAGGCACCGCCGTGTTTTTAACCGCCGGGCCAGGCACAGTGCCCAATGCGCTGCTGCATAACCTCAAACACAACAAGGTGCTTCATCACCAAAACCTCTTTGTCACGGTACGTAACCACGAGGTGCCATGGATAGGAATGAGCAAGCGGCTTGAAGTCGAGTCGCTGGGCCACCAATGCTGGCAGGTCATCGTTAACTATGGTTTTAAAAACGACCTAGACTTGCCCAAAGCGCTTAAGCAGATCAAGGGCCGGGGCTGCGAGCTGGAGGAGATGAACACCAGCTACTTCCTGTCACGCGACACGGTGGTGCCGACGATTGGAGGCGGCATGGCGCAGTGGCGTGAAAAACTCTTTGCGCAGATGCACCATAACGCCAGTGGCGCGGCGGACTTTCTGAATTTGCCGAATAACGCGGTGGTAGAGCTGGGTAGCAAGATCGAAATTTAGAGCGCGGTTTCGATATAGGTGTAGATGTAGTTCGACCCGCCGTTCACATTGCCGAGCAAACGCGACGCACCAAAAATGCCGGAGCGGTGCGACACACCAAAGCCAAGGTAGGTTTCTTTCAGGGCCCGCGAACCAAAGAGGTCGCCCAAGCTGATGTCAATTGTCGGGTCAAGGTAGTTCAACAGGCGCGAGGTGCTTTTGCCTCCTTGACTGCTGACCTCGGTATACGGCACACGCTGCGCCACCGACACACCCATACCCAGGCCTAGCCGTGTTTTGATGCGGTCGCTCCACGGGAATCCGGTGTAAATCGCCTTCATGAACAGATCAAGCTGCAGACCGTTTGATTGCAGGCCGCGGTCGTTGTGCTGGGTAACGCCGACGTAGCCTGCAAAATCCAGCGGCCAGCCATTGAGCTGGTTGATAAACGGTTTGCCTACCTGGATGCCGGCGATGCTGGTGGGGTTGGTCTTGTCCGTCGATGCGCAACGCGCCGTGATGATTTTGGCCAGGTGGCAGCTTGGCTCGGCCGCCTTGCCGTACAGCGCCTTGAAGTAGGTCGGCGAATTTTCTTCGGCCCATTCGCGCTTGTGACCACCAAAGTCGTAGGCCGCGCCAATGTAAACAGCGGGCAGAACCCGCTTCTGCACAATCGGGCTGTCCTTCACGCTGCCGCCCAGATAGGTCGCCGACACGCCACCCAGTAGTCGCCAGCGGGTAGACACGTCGTAAGACCCATACAGACCAATCTGTGAGTTGACTCCGGCACCGGATGCATAGGTTGGGCGGCCGGCGATGGCCTCGCCTGG
>JAYVXE010000082.1:0-7744 GCA_043785395.1 Burkholderiaceae bacterium
TCACGATTGTCGGCAGCGAACTGGGCCGGGGCCGGGGTGGTGGCCATTGCATGACCTGTCCTTTGATTCGGGATGCCGTGACTTTTTAAATATCCCCACGCCCGGCAGCACACAGCTGTCCGGGCGCGTTGGAGCTACGGTAAGAGGCACGGGCCAAGCAAGCAACGCTGCTGGTGGTTGTGGCTGAACGGCTAGGACTTTCGTCCATCGGCTGGCTCGGCGTGACCCGTGCCATTGACGGATTTTAGCAATACGTGCGTTAACGCAAGCCAAGCCGCCATCGGGGTGCCTACGCAGGAATGAGAGTTGCCACCATGAAAAACGATCCCACCGCCGACCGCACCATCGCACAGTCTTTGGATGAGGGGCCCAACGCGCATGCGCCCGCCGTGCTCGAATTGCATGTGGATGGGATTCAGCAGTTGTACAACTCGATGGACCCGGCGCCATTTCGTTCCCGTGAACTCGACCCCAAAGCCCATGCCTATATTGTGGATTGGGCACGCGAGGTGGGCCTGCGCCGCACCCTGCAGCTGAGGGTTGATGTGGACCAGCAACAGACCAGCCCCGAAGATACGGCCATATTGCAAGAAGCGATTGGCCAGCACTTTGCACAACGCGCCGCACTGGCCTGGCGGCAATTGAAAAAATTATTCAGCCGTGGCCGCATCAGTTTATTGATTGGCCTTTCTTTTCTCGGGCTGGCGATTTTGGCAGGCGACTATATTGCCAGCCTGGTCAGCCGCGAGAGTTATGCCGGACTGGTGAGTGAGAGTTTAAAAATTGGCGGCTGGGTTGCCTTGTGGCGACCGCTTGAGATTTTCTTGTACGACTGGTGGCCTATCCATGCCGAGGCCAAACTGTACGAGCGGCTGAGTGCCATGGAAATAAGTGTCGAAGATTTCAATCTACCCAAGGATGTCAAAACCACATGAAAGGCCATGCGCCCGGCCTTTCACGATGGCCGGCACCGGTCTGGTTTTTTTAATATTCCAAAACAAAATTTATATATTTAAAAATGCCAAAGTTGCATTTTATAAAAGGAATATTGCCAGAATATATTTCTGCGCCCGCCCAGGTTTTCATGCATTGATTTTGTGTATTTCTATCTTCTACCCCTCGGAAGGAAGTTCATGTTCGCCTTCAGCCCCCCCCCTCGCCGCAGTGTCTCGGCCACCGCTGCGCGTCTTCTCTGCGGCAGCCTGCCCATGGCCGGCCTGGTCGGCGCCTTGTTCTTGAGCGGTTGCGGCGCCAACCAAGACGCCGAGCCTGCCGCCAGCGCAGCAGCCCCCGAAGTTGGTGTGGTCAGCGTGCATTTGGGCAAGATTGGTTTGGTGACCGAGTTGCCAGGCCGCCTGGAGGCGTCCCGGGTCGCCCAGGTGCGTGCGCGTGCCGCCGGCATCCTGCAAAAACGCCTCTTTACCGAGGGCAGTGACGTCACGGCGGGGCAAGTGTTGTTTGCGATTGATCCGGCACCGTTTAACGCTGCATTCGATAGCGCGCAGGCCAATGTGCTGCGGGCACAGGCCAATTTGGCGCAGGCCAACACCACGGAGGAGCGCTTGCGCCCCTTGGTGGCGGCCAATGCCATCAGCCGGCAGGAGTTTTTGGCGGCGCAAACGGCGCAAAAGCAGGCCCAAGCCGATGTGGCGATGTCGCAAGCGGCGCTGCAAACGGCCCGCATCAACCAGGGCCATACCCAGGTCACGGCACCGATTGCAGGCCGGATTGGCCGCGCCTTGGTGACGGAGGGCGCCTTGGTCGGCCAGGGCGAGGCGACCCAGCTGGCCGTCGTCCAGCAGATCAACCCGATTTATGTCAACTTCACCCAGTCGGCGGCCGAGGTGATGCGCCTGCAGCAAAGCTTGGCGAGCGGGCAGCTCAAGCGTGCGTCCAACGGCCAAGCGGGTACGCAGGCGGCCAGCGTCAGCGTTTTGCTGGAAGACGGTACGCCGTATCCGCAAAAAGGCCGCTTGTTGTTCTCGGACCTGACGGTGGACGCCAGCACCGGTCAGATCACCTTGCGCGCCGAGGTTCCCAACCCCCAGGGGCAGTTGCTGCCAGGCCTGTTTGTGCGGGTGCAGCTGGAGCAGGCGCAGGCGGCCAATGCGATCAGCTTGCCGCAGCAAGCTGTGACGCGCTCGCCGCAAGGCGACAGCGTGCTGGTGGTCGACGGCAAGGGCATGGTCAGCACCCGCACGGTAACGGTGGGTGACTCCAAAAATGGGCAGTGGATTGTGCTCGACGGCTTGCAAAACGGCGAACAGGTGATGGTCGATGGCTTTCAAAAGCTGCGCGGCAATGCGCCTGTCAAACCCGTGCCGTGGGCCGCTGTCGAGCCCGGCATGGCCCCCTCTCCTGTGCAAAAGTAAGGAGGTCTCACCATGGCCAAATTTTTTATTGACAGGCCGATCTTTGCCTGGGTTATCGCCCTGTTCATCATTGTTGCAGGGACGGTTGCGATCACCCAGTTGCCGGTGGCCCAGTACCCGCCTGTTGCGCCGCCAACGATTGTGATCAGTACCGCCTTTCCTGGCGCTTCGGCCAAGACGCTGGAGGACAGCGTGCTGAGCGTGATCGAGCGCGAGATGAACGGTGCGGCCGGGCTGATCTATATGGAGTCGGTCAGCCAGGCCGATGGTTCGGGCACGATTTCGCTGAGTTTTGAGAACGGCACCAACCCCGAGCTGGCCCAAGTCGATGTGCAAAACCGCTTGGCCCGCGCCACCCCGCGCCTGCCGCAAGTGGTGAACCAGCAGGGCGTGCGGGTTGACCGCTCAAACTCCAACTTCTTGCTGTTCACCATGCTGTCCTCGGACAATCCGGCGCTGGACCCGGTTGCCCTGGGCGACTATGCCGCGCGCAATGTGCTGCCCGAGCTGCAGCGCCTGCCCGGCATTGGCCAGGCCCAGCTGTTTGGCACCGAGCGGGCGATGCGGATTTGGCTCGATCCGGCCAAGCTGGTGGGCCTGAACCTCTCTACCGGCGATGTCACCAGCGCCATCCAGGGCCAGAACGCGCAAGTGGCCTCCGGCAGCATTGGGGCTTTGCCCATTGTTGACGGTCAAGGTGTTTTTGCCACCGTCGTGGTCAGTGGCCAGCTCACCGATGCCGAGCAGTTTGGCAACATCGCTTTGCGCGCCAACCCCGATGGCTCGACCGTGCGGCTCAAAGACGTGGCCCGGATCGAGTTGGGCGCACAAAGCTACGCCACTTCGGCGCGCTTGAACGGTCAGGCGGCGGTCGGTATCGGCGTGCAGCTCTCGCCCAGTGGCAACGCCTTGGCGGCAGCGACAGCTGTGCGCCAAAAGATGGAGGAGTTGCAGCCGTTTTTCCCCGACGGCGTGCACTGGTCTATCCCTTATGACAGCTCGCACTTTGTCAGCATCTCGATCCGCCAGGTCGCCCGCACGCTGTTCGAGGCGATTGGGCTGGTGTTCTTGGTGATGTTTTTGTTCTTGCAAAACTGGCGCTACACCATCATCCCGACCATCGTTGTGCCGGTGGCTTTGCTCGGCACCTTTGCCGTGCTGTTGGCGATGGGCTTTTCGATCAATGTGCTGACCATGTTCGGCATGGTGCTGGTGATTGGCAACGTGGTCGATGACGCCATCGTGGTGGTCGAAAACGTCGAGCGCATCATGAAGGAAGAAGGCTTGTCGCCGCGCGAAGCCACCCGCAAGGCGATGGGGCAGATCTCGGGCGCCATCTTTGGCGTGACCGTGGTGTTGACCGCCGTGTTCCTGCCGCTGGCTTTTTTCCCGGGCTCGGTCGGCAATATCTACCGCCAGTTCGCCGTGGTCACGATTGCCGCCATCAGCTTCTCGCTGCTGCTGGCGATGTCGCTCACCCCTGCGCTGTGCTCGACCCTGCTCAAACCCTTGCCCAAGGGCGCGGTGCAGGAAAAGCGCGGCTTCTTCGGCTGGTTCAACCGCAGTTTTACCCGTACCAACCAAGGCTACAAAAACTGGGTCTCGCACATGCTCACCCGCAGCGTGCGCTACCTTTTGATCTATGCCGCCATCATTGGTGCGGTGGCCGTGATTTACCAACGCCTGCCGTCCTCGTTCCTGCCCAGCGAAGACCAAGGCACGCTGCTGGTCAACGTGCAATTGCCGCCTGGTGCGACCGAGGGCCGCACCACGGCCGTGATGGCGCAGCTTGAGGAATACATGCTCAAGCAGCCCGAGGTCGAGAGCCTGGTCGGCGTGCTCGGCTTCAGCCTCTCGGGGCGGGGGCAAAACGCGGGCCTGGCCTTCGTCACGCTGAAAGACTGGTCGCAGCGAAACGGTCCCAGCCACAGTGCTGACGCAGTGGTCGAGCGCGCGCGCCGCAATTTGGCGGGTGTGCGCGACGCCTTCATCCTGCCGCTCAGTCCGGCCCCCATCCCTGAGCTTGGCAACTCCCAGGGCTTCACCTTCCGCTTGCAAGACCGCGCCAATGCGGGGCACGACGCCTTGGTGGCGGCGCGCGACCAGCTGCTGCGGCTGGCGGGGGCCAGCCCGGTGCTGACCCAGGTGCGCACCACGGGGCTGGAGGATGCCGCGCAGCTGCGGATCGATATTGACCGCGACAAAGCCAATGCGCTGGGCGTGGGCTTTGCCGCCATCAACGCCACCTTGTCGACAGCGCTCGGCTCCAGCTACGTCAACGACTTCCCCAACCAAGACCGCTTGCAACGGGTGCTGGTACAGGCTGACGCACCGGCGCGCATGATGCCGGCCGATCTGCTGCAACTCAACGCCAACAACAACCGCGGCCAACCGGTGCCGTTCTCGACCTTTGCCAGCACCCGCTGGGTCACGGGGGCGATGCAAACCGTGCGCTACAACGGCTATCCGGCCATGCGCATCGACGGCATGGCGGCCAGCGGCTTTAGCAGCGGCGCGGCGATGGACGAGATGGAAAAACTCGCCTCCCAATTGCCGCCAGGCTTTGGCTTTGAGTGGACCGGCCAGTCACGCGAGGAAAGAATCGCCGGCTCGCAGGCCATGGTCTTGTACGGCTTTGCGATCTTGGCGGTGTTCTTGTGCCTGGCCGCCCTCTACGAGAGCTGGTCGGTGCCGCTGGCGGTGATCTTGGTCGTGCCGCTGGGCATCTTCGGCGTGGTGGTGGCAACGCTGCTGCGCAACTACGCCAACGACGTCTACTTCCAAGTCGGGCTGATCGTCATCATTGGCCTGGCGGCCAAGAATGCGATTTTGATCATTGAGTTTGCCAAAGACTTGCAAGAGCAGGGCCAAGGCATCGTCGCCTCGGCACTCAGCGCCGCCCATCTGCGCTTTCGCCCTATCGTCATGACCTCGATGGCCTTTGGCCTGGGCGTGCTGCCGCTGGCGCTGGCCTCCGGCCCCGGCTCGGCCAGCCAACGCGCCATCGGCACCGGCGTGCTCGGCGGCATCATCACCGGCACGGTGCTGGCGCTGCTCTTTGTGCCGCTGTTCTTTGTGCTGGTGCGCAGCCTGTTCCAGCGCCGCGCCCAGCCGCCGGCCAGCGCAGCGCCGGATTTGTTGCTGACACAGTCAACGCCGTCCGCCGTACCACCGGCAGCCAGTACCGCAGGGGATCACCATGACTAAGAGCACCGTCTTTCGGCTGACCGCGCTGGCTGGCGCCGCCCTGTTGGGCGCCTGCTCGCTGACCCCAAACTACCAGCGCCCAGGCGCACCGGTCGCAACCAGCTTCCCCGGTGCCAGCACGGGCCGTGCGGCCAGCGCAGTGCCAAGTGCGGCCGACCTGCCTTGGCAAGACTACTTTACCGATGCCCAGCTGCGCCGGCTGATCACGTTGGCGCTGGCCAATAACCGCGATCTGCGGGTGGCGATGCTCAACGTGGAGCAGACCCGCGCCCAGTTCCAAATCCAGCGCTCCAACCAGTTGCCCTCGGTCGGCGTGGCCGCCAGCGCCGCCCGCGCCACCAGCCCCGTCACCGGCAATGTCGGCAACAGCTTCACCGTCGGCCTGGCCTTGACCTCCTGGGAGATCGACTTCTTTGGCCGCCTGGGCAGCCTCAAGCAAGCCGCCTTGGCCCGCTACCTGGCCAGCGACGAAGGGCGCAAGGCCGCGCAGATCAGCCTGGTGGCCGCGACAGCCAGCGGCTGGCTCAATTTGCTGGCCGACCAAGAGCTGCTGGAGCTAACCCGGCAAACCCTGGCCACCCGCGAAGAATCGCAGCGCCTGATGCAGCTGCGCTTTAGCAACGGCGTCTCGTCCGAGCTTGAGCTGCGCCAGGCCGAGTCGCTGACCGAATCGGCCCGCGCAACACTGGCGCAGCAACAGCGCCAACGCGCCCAAAACGAGAACGCCTTGGTACTGCTGATCGGCCAAAGCCTGCCCGCCGAGCTGGCACACAGCTTGGCGCAGGCCCGGCTGTCGAGCACCAACGCCTTGGCGGCCGCTCCGGCAGGCCTGCCGTCCGAGGTCTTGGTGCGCCGCCCCGACATCCTCCAAGCCGAGCAACTGCTGATCGCCGCCAACGCCAACATCGGCGCTGCGCGGGCCGCGTTCTTCCCACGCATTGCCTTGACGGCAAGTGCGGGCACGGCCAGCTCGGCCCTGTCCGGCCTGTTCGACGCCGGCACCTTCGCCTGGTCGCTGGCACCGCAGTTGCTGCTGCCGATTTTTGACGGCGGCCTCAACCGCGCCAACCTGGACGCGACCAAGGTCGCCCGCGAGATCGCCATTGCACAGTACGAACGCAGCATCCAAAGCGCCTTTCGCGAAGTCGCCGACGCCTTGGCCGGCAGTGCCACCTGGGGCGAGCAACTGCGCGCCCTGCAAGCGCAGGCGCAGGCCGAGTCGGCACGCGTGCGCCTGTCCGAGCTGACCTACCGCAACGGCGTCGCCAGCTACCTGAACCTGCTCGACGCCCAACGGGCGCTGTTTGGCGTGCAGCAAGCGGCGCTGCAAACCCAGCTCGCGCAGCAGCAAAACCAGGTCGCGCTGTACCGCAGTTTGGGCGGTGGATGGCATGAAAAAAGTGAGCAGTACGCACAGGCCAAGGCCACCAGTGCCGCCAGCACCCCAGCCGTCCGCGCCAATTAGCTGGCCAGCGCGGCGCGTGTGGCCGTGGGCCAGACCCGCGTCGGCCCGCCCACTGCTGACAGAAACAGGTAGCGGGGCTGATTAGACTCGGCGCTGTGCCAGCTTGGCGCACGCAGAGGATGGGCTTGCACGGGAAGTGCCCAGCCCACGGGCTTGCGTCGCGCTGGCATGTTTGCGCAAGTTTCATCCACACTTCAAGGAATTTACAGTGATCGCTTACACCACCGTCGGCACCAATGACTTGGCCCGCGCCTCGGCCTTTTATGACGCCTTGTTTGCACCCCTTGGCTACCAGCGCTTGCTGGCCTCGGAGCGCGGTGTTGCCTGGGGTGTCGATATGGGCCAGCCGCTGTTTTTTGCCATGCTGCCCGCCGACGGCCAAACCGCCACGGTGGGCAACGGCTGCATGGTGGCGCTGGGAATGCAGAGTCCGGCCGACATTGATGCCACCCATGCACGGGCACTGGAACTCGGCGGCGCGGATGCTGGCGCCGCCGGGCCACGCGAGGACGGCGCCTACTACTGCGGCTATTTCCGCGATTTGGACGGCAATAAGCTCAATCTGTTCTGCCTGCTCGGCTAGCGCGGGGGTTTAACGTGAAACACCCCCGAAGCGCCTGCGGCGCTCGCCCCCTCAAGGGGGCGCACCCGGTGGCCTGGCAGAGCCAGATCCAGATCCACGGGTGCACTGGGGGCGGCG
>JAYVXE010000083.1:0-2317 GCA_043785395.1 Burkholderiaceae bacterium
GCGCATACAAGCCCAGGTGGGTGGCGTGATTGGCCACCTTTTGCCAGCGCGGCATGGCTGCGGCGACCGCCGCTGGCAAGGCCGGTGGCCGGTGGCCCAGGCGCCACAGCAGGCGCAGCAGCGACAAGCCGAGCACGCAGATGCCGGCCCATTTGTGCCAGCTGTAGAGCTTGAGTTTTTGCGGTGAAAACGCCAGGCCCTCCATGTAGAGGCCAAGGCCAAACAGGGCGACCAAGGCGGCGGCCAAAAGCCAGTGCAGCCAGATGGCCAGGCCGGTGTAGCGTTGGGGTTTGGCGATGGGGGCGAGCAGGGCGCGGTCAGAGGTCATGGGGCGGGTGAAGGGCAACGAGGACTTGGGTGAGGCGGGCTGGTTCGGCGCGAGCGATGGTTGTGACGGAGGCTGGGCAAGGCGGCTGCCAGGGTTTTGTGCAGGCCGTGACAACATGGGCTGCACCGTTTGGCGAAGCCGGTGTGACGGCGTCGGCGCGTCGAAAGTTTAAAAAACCTTCGGCGTTTTTGGTCGCAGCTGGATTGATGCCTTCATTCAAAATATTTGAACGGCAGAGCGGCGAAACGATGAAAGGCGCCGAACCTGTTTGGTTGACGCGGCTGCGGGCATGTGCGGTTTTCAGGCCATGCGAGCGCTGGATTTTTGCGTCCCGTGCCGGCCCGTCAAAACCTCAGTCGGCACTGTTGGCGGCGTTTTTCCAGGCCTCGCCAGCGGCGCTGGTGTCATGGCGGTTTTCGGCCAGCCGTGCCAGTGCGCGCCAGGCATTGCGCCGCAAGGCACCGTCTTGCAGCCGTTGGGTGGCCTGTGTTAGCAGGGCCTGGGCTTTGCCCCAGAGTTGGCGTTCGACGCAGGCCGCACCGGCCAGGTAGAGCAGGCGCGGGTCGCGCGGGTTGCCGAGCTGGGCGGCCTCGATCCGGGCCAGCCAGTCGGCGTCCATGCCGAGCAAGGACGCCTCCAGCGCTTGCACCAGCTTGAGTTGCTGGTGCGCGGGCAGGGCGTCGGGGTGTTCCAGCATGCGTTGCCAGACCGGCAGCAACCAGGCGCGCACGGGGTCGGCATCGCCACCGAAGCTGGCCAGGCGCTGTGCGGCGTGGATGGCCAGCTCGGGCTGGGCACGTTCGGCGGGTTCGAGTTGGCCCCAGACTTGTTGCAGCTGGGCGCAGTCGTGCGCTTGGTTGAGCCACTCCATCACCAGGCCGCGCACGATGCTTTGCGCCGCGTCGGGCGAAAAAGCCCGGTGCTTGCCGAGCAGGCGTGCCGTCTCCAGGGCTTGGTGGGTTTGCTGTGCTTGGCGCGAGGCCTTGAGCCGGGTGCGCAGTGCCAGGGTGCGGCGCTGGGTGCCTTGGGGCAGGGCTTCGAGTTGCGCCAGCGCTGCGAGCGGGTCGCGCTCTTGCAGCGCCCAGCGGGCGGCGCGCAGCTGTGTGCCTTCGCGGATTTCTTGGGTCTGGGCGGTGTTGGTGCGGTGGCTGCTGTGCAGTGCCTGTGCCAGGTGCTGGTCGCGGCGAGGCCGGTTGCGTAGCGCTTGTGCGCTTTCGGCGGCGATCAGGTGCGACAAGGCCTGTACCGGGGTGCTGAGTGCCAGCGCCTCGCCGCTGGCCTCGATGGCCGCTTGCAGTGCCAGTGCGTTGTCGGCGGCCTTGCCGGAGCGCACAAAACGCCCGGCCAGCAAATGGGCGATGGCGTCGAGCAAGGCGCTGTGCATGGCGCGCTCTTTGTGTTGCAGACGCCAGCGGCTGGCCTGTTGCGGCAGTTGTAGCAAGGCGCGCAAGGCACGCAAGGCGGCGTAGAGCAGCACAAAGCCACTGAGCAGCAGCAGCAGCACCAGGTTGAGCGATACATCGATCCGGTGCGGCGACCAAAACAGTGTGACCGTGCCTTGGTTGTCGCCTGTGAACAAGGCCCCGGCAACGGCCAGGCCGAACAGGGCTAGCAACCAGAGGGTGGCGCGCATGGGATGGTGTTCCTTAGGTTGGAGGGGCTGCGGCAGGTGCCGTGCGCTGTTGATGCGGGTGGTGCTGGTCTGCTTGCGTGCCCAGGTGCGTGCCCAGGCGTCAGACCACGGCCAGCTGCTTGCCCGTGCATTACGGTCATCCACTGGCCAAGCACCCCGAACGATGAAACTACGCCGCGAGACGAGCGCGCCGCTTCCAGTGCACCCGTGGATCTGGCTCTGCCAGGCCACTGGGTGCGCCCCCTTGAGGGGGAAGCACCGTAGGTGCTACGGGGGTGGGCCAAGGTCACCACGCTGCGAGACGAGCGCGCCGCTTCCAGTGCACCCGTGGATCTGGCTCTGCCAGGCCACTGGGT
>JAYVXE010000084.1:0-2306 GCA_043785395.1 Burkholderiaceae bacterium
ATTGCGAGGTATTGCTTCAGGTGGCGGTGGGGCTGGGTGGCCCCACCGCCTGGGGCGTTCGAGCGGCGCTTAATCCTAGAAACCGCAGTTGGATGCATACGAGGGTGCCATCGGGTGCATAGCGCTCTCACCCAAGAGGTGAGCGTGATCGAAGCAGAAAAATCCAATATCCATGCGGCGCTCCAGAAGAAAACAAGCGGTCAACTGCGGTTTCTAGGTTAATGCCTGCCGGTCGAGCCGTAGCCAGCGGCGCCGCGTTGTGAGGCCGGGAATTCGTTGACCAGGTTGAACTCGGCTTGCACCACCGGCACGATCACCAGCTGGGCAATGCGCTCCATCGGCGCAATGGTGAAGCTGGTGTTGCTGCGGTTCCAGGCGCTGACCATCAGCTGGCCCTGGTAGTCGCTGTCGATCAAGCCGACCAGGTTGCCCAGCACAATGCCGTGTTTGTGGCCCAGGCCCGAGCGCGGCAGCAGCAGCGCGGCATAGGCGGGGTCGCCCAGATGGATGGCCAAGCCGGTGGGCACCAGCTGCCAGGCGTTGGGCGCCAGCTCTAGCGGTGCGTCCAGGCAGGCGCGCAAATCCAGTCCGGCACTGCCGGGGGTGGCGTAGTTGGGCAATTGCTCGGCGAGGCGGGGGTCGAGAATTTTGACGTCGATTTTCATGGGCAAACGGGAGGCTAAGAAGAAGGAGAAGAAGAAGAAGAAGAAGAAAGTAAAGAGGAGGGCGGTGTCGACGCTGGCAGGCGCGCTGCGATTTCGCGCACCAGCTGGCGCGCCAGGCTGAGTTTGGAGGCCTGCGCCAGCTCCACGACCTGCTGTGCATCGACCAGCAGCAGCGCGTTATGGTCGAGGCCAAAGGTGGCCGGGCCGATGTTGCCGACCAGCAGTGGCACGCCCTTGCGCAGCCGTTTGGCCTGGGCGTTGGCCAGCAGGTCTTGGCTTTCGGCCGCAAAACCGACGCAGAACAAGGCCCCGCTTTGGGCCCGCGCCGACTGCGCGATCTGGGCCAGGATGTCGGGGTTTTCGACGAATTGCAGCGTGGGCGCAAGGCCACTGCCGTCTTTTTTGAGCTTGTGCACGGCCGCCTGCGCAGGGCGCCAATCGGCGACGGCTGCGGTTGCTATAAAAATAGTAGCTAACTCCGCTTCTGGTATAAGCGCTAGAAGCATATTTTTTGCTGAATCAACGTCGATGCGGCTCACGCCGCGTGGCGTCTCCAGCGCCACCGGCCCGGCGACCAGGGTGACGTCGGCCCCGGCCTCGCGTGCGGCCCGGGCGATGGCAAAGCCCATCTTGCCGCTAGAGCGGTTGGTCAGGCCGCGCACCGGGTCGATCGCCTCGTAGGTTGGCCCAGCACTCACCAGCACGCGTTGGCCGGCCAGCCATTTGGGCTGGAAAAACGCCACCAACTCTTCGCGCAGCGCGGCCGGCTCCAGCATGCGGCCGTCGCCACTCTCGCCGCAGGCCTGCGCGCCGCAGCCGACGCCGAGCAGGCTTGCGCCGTCGGCTTGGAGTTGCGCCAAGTTGCGCTGGGTGGCCGGATGCGCCCACATTTCGCGGTTCATGGCCGGGGCAATCAGCAGCGGCACGGTCTGGCGTGGCCGTGCCAGGCAAAGCAGGCTGAGCAGATCGTCGGCGCGTCCCTGCGCCAGACGGGCGATGAAGTCGGCGCTGCACGGTGCGATCAAGATCGCATCGGCCTCACGGCTGAGCTGGATGTGCGCCATGTTGTTGGGCGCCCGTGGGTCCCACTGCGAGCTGTAGACGCTGCGCCCCGACAGCGCCTGCATCGTCACCGGCGTGATGAACTGGGCGGCGCCCTCGGTCATTACCACCTGGACGCTGGCGCCGCTTTGCAGCAGCAGGCGGCACAGTTCGGCCGCTTTGTAGCAGGCAATGCCGCCGCTGAGGCCGAGCAGGATGTGTTTTCCGGTGAGGTCCATCATTGAGTCTTTCTGGCTGCCCGTACCCCGTACCCAGCCCCGGTTGCGGGGCTGCAGGCGGCAATGCGCGCCAATGTAGCAGGTTGGTCGCCGTCGGTCAGAACCTATAGGTGTGCCGGTAAGCGCACGGTGAAGCTACTGCCTTGGCCCGGCTGGCTGGTGCAAACGATGCTGCCCAGGTGCCGCTCAACCACGGTCTTGACCAAGACCAGGCCAAGCCCATGCCCTGGCGTCGGTGCTTCGTGCGGTGAGGCGGCGCTGAGGTCTTCAGGGGTGTCGGGCGCGACGCTGCCAAAACGGGCGTAACGCTCGAACAGCTGGGGGATGTCTTGGGCCGCAATGCCGATACCTTGGTCGATGA
>JAYVXE010000085.1:0-22625 GCA_043785395.1 Burkholderiaceae bacterium
GGATGGATGCGCAACCCATTGGCGGCCTGGCACCTGTTCTTTACTTTTCTTTTTTAACATCACCAAGGATTTATATGACACACGTTTTCAATTTCAAAGTATTCCCCAGTGAGATATTCAAAGGGGTTCCGACGCGATATTTCCTGTATTTAACGTGACATACAAGGATTTCCGAGGGGTCGTCCTGAAAATGGGTTTCCTGTCACGAAATACGGGGACGGGGTAATTTTTTAGGCCAATCCGTCCGTTAAATACTGATTCAGGGCATCCAGGATCGTGGCTTGTTCGGCGGGGTAGAGGGAGCCGTCTGGGCGTATGGGGAGGAAGGGGCGGGCGGGGATGGTGACTTTGTGGCCTCGGCCTGCTTTGCCGCCGAATTGGTGGATGGCGGCATATTTGGGCGTGCTGGTGATGGTGAGGGTGCGGCTGGCGGCGATGGCGACGAACTGGCGGCGCAGGTCCTGGCTCTCGCCGATCAGGGGCTTTTTGTTTGCCAGGCTGGCCAGGCCCGCCTTGTTCAGGCCGCCGCCTTTGGTGACTTTGCTCTTCTGGCCGCTCAGGCGGCGCGTCAGCATGGCGATGGTGGCGGCGCTGTTGGGCTTCCACGGGGTGCCATCGGGGCCGGTGCTGGTCTCGAAGCGGCGCTTGGTGCGCTCAATCATGCCCTCGCCGATGGTCAGCAGGGCGGGCTCGATGTTGTTGATGCGGTCGCTGAGCGCCTTCAGGGCGGTTTTGATGCCCTGGTCTTGGACGTCGATGGCGAAGGCGGTCATATAGCTACCATTAAAAACTTGGCAGGTCCACGGTCTGGCCTGTGGTCAAACACCACATTGATGGACGGTTGGAACGTCGGGGCGTCCACACTGCCGTTCCAGCTCCAGCGCGGGCCGGTTCCCCTGCTGGACAATTTGGTTGAGGTCGCTCATTTTTTGATCTTTTTGACAGCGCGGGCCTTGCTGGCCGAACGCCGGTTTTGCGCCACGGTTTGGCTTACCCGCTTGCCTACAGGTGCCTTTCGGCGCGCCCAGTATCCCGTAGTCAAGCGGTTGGTCTTGGTGTCACCCGGTGCGGTTTTGGTGGGCTTGGCGGGTTGTCGTTGGCCTGCGCTGTTTTCCATGGACTTGGAGACGCGAACCGAAGGGTCGCCTGCCGAACTGGGAAGCGATCCAAGTGAAGACAGGGCTATTGTCGCCAAGGCGGCTAGGGAAGAGAGTGTTTTAATGGGTCGGGTCATGGGGTGTTTTTGGGAGTCAACGTAATCTCTAAATTCAGGGTGCCGACGACCGGCCCCACTTCAGCGGCCAGCGCTTGGGCCAGCTCGGGCGAGAGCTTGAGCATCTTGTCCTGCACCAGCTGGATCAGCAGCGTGTTGGCGTTGGCCCCTGGCGCATAGCCAAAGCCTTTGTCGATGCCTACCGGCTCGTCCGTCTTGGGGTTGATCGTGTCCCAGCCCTCGGGCGGGTCGCCCAGGCCGGCCTCGGCGCTGGCTTCGCCTTCGCGCCTGGTGACGCTGGTGATTCGGCACTGGCAGCCCCAGCCGTTGGGCGCAAAATGCGTGTCCCAGAACGGGTGGTCATAGGGCAGGGTCAGGCCGTGCCAGGCCAGGTGCTGGGGGCGCGGGTGGAGCACGCCGTCGCTGTGTAGGTAGCGCCAGTACGGGTGAAACCGCACATAGCCTGGCTCGGTCATCTGCGCGCGCCGGCCGGCCGCGTAGCTGGTGGCCATGTTGGTCTGGTAGATGGTGCGGGTGCGCCAGGCTTCGCCCTCTTTGGTGCCCTCGCCGGTCCAGCCGCTCCAGCCGTGCTTGGCGACGATGCCTTTGAAGTCCTTGCGGAATTCATTGAGCCCGCCGCCGCTCTCGGCCGCCTTGACCATGGCCGCCTGCATGTCTGACAGCAGGTCGGCCTTGGTGATGCCGGCCACGACAAAGGCGCGGTCGTGCGCGCCGCGCGTGATGTCATCCCAGCGCTCGGTGGGTAGCGGAATCTTGTTGCGCAGGTGCTCGACCTGCGACTGAAACGGCGTGCCGAAGGCGATGTTGATGATGATGTCGGTCATGGCTGGCCCAGGAACAGCAGGTCCAGTTCACGGCGGCGGCGGCTGCGGCGCGGCGGGTGCGTGGGTTGGGTGGGCGCGCGGGTGTGGGCGCGCGCGTTGGACCACGGGCCGCCGTAGCTGGGGGGCGGTGCGGGCGGGGGCACATAAATTAATGTGTCTCCCAAGCCCTGCACCGCCCACAGCAGGCGCGAATAGCCCACGCCGCGCACGGCCTTGGCGCGCGCGCTCAGGCTCATGGCAGCAGCGCCACGGTGGTGACGCCCCCGCTGGTGGTGGTGGTCAGGCGCAGGGTGCCGTCTGACTCACCGGTGTCTGTCACGGCCAGCGGGTCGATGATGCCGTGGTGGCGCACCAGGCGCTCCAGCCAGGTGGCCTGGGTGGGGTTCAGCGCGCTCGTGCCAGGCGCGCCGCTGGGCGCGGCGGTGGTGGTGAGGGTGACCACGCCATTGGCCTCGGTGATGGTCTGCACCAGCGTGCCATCGGTGCGCGCGGTGGCGCTGACCGTCAGTGGGTCGATCAGCCCATTGGCGCGGGCCAGCGCCTCCAGCCAGGCGGCGTGCTGGGGGGACAAGGCATCAAGCAGGTGCAGCGCGGCCTGCTGCGTGTCCAATGCATCAAACGCCTGCGCTTGAATGACGAGTTGGTGCTGCAGGGCGGCCACAAAGGCGTCGGCGGCCTCTTGAATCGTGGTCGCAAGGCTGATGCTGGCCGCTGCGGCACTGGTGGCCGGGTCTGGCCCATCGGCCAGTGGGGCGTTTGCCACGAGCGCCGAAAAGCTGCTGCCAGCCTGCGAATCCTCTTCGTCCTGTGCTACCAAATTTGCAACCAGGGCGGCGCTGGCGGCGCTGGCACCAGCGTCTGCGCTGTCGGTTGTGGCCGCCGAGGCATTCGCGCCCTGGTTGATCGCCGTGGCAGAGCCAAGCGCGCTATCTGGCTCGGCCACGCTGTCCGATGCCGCTGCGATGGCGGTGGATGCCGCCCCGCCCAGGCTGTCGCCCGCGTCCACCTGCCCAGCCGTGGCCGTGATGGCGGCGGCTGCGCTGCCAGCGGCACCGTCGGCGGCATCGGCAGTGGTGCTGTTGGCCGCTGGTGCGGTGGATGCCGCCCCGCCCAGGCTGTCGCCCGCGTCCAAATACACAGCCGTGGCCGCGAGGGCCGCCGCAGCGTTGCTGGCGGCGCTGTCTGCGGCATCGGCAGCGGTGCTGTTGGCTGCTATGGCAGTGGATGCTGCTGTTGCGAGGGTGTCTCCCGACTCCACCTGCCCCGCCGTGGCAGCGAGGGCCGCTGCGGCGCTGCTGGCGGCACTGTCGGTGGCATCGGCAGGGGCGCTGTTGGCCGCTATGGCAGTGGATGCTGCCGTTGCGAGGGTGTCGCCGATCTCAAGCTGCACCGCCGTGGCCGTAATGGCCGCTGCAGCCGTGCTGGCGGTACTGTCTGTGGCATCAAAGGCGCTGCTGCTGGCTGCAATGGCGCTGGCCGCCGTGCCGCCGCTGTAGTCATTGGCGTCATACGTCGCCGCCCCGGCTGACAGCGCCGCCGTGGCCGCATTGCCAGCGCTGTCTGGCGCGTCTTGCATGGCAGCGCTGGCGCTGAGCGCCATCAGGGCCGCCGCAGACGCGGATGCACTCAACGCATCGTCGGCATCGGTTCTGGTCGAGGCCGCACTGGCGGCTGCGGGGCCCCGGAATAAAAGCAACAGCGACATGGCTGCGCTTTAAATGTAGGCGATGGCCACCTTGACCTGTGCTGCCGCGACCGCTGTTGTGTCGGTGTCTGCCGCCAGGTTGGTGATGGCGAACGCAATGCCTGTGGCCATGCGCATGCCCTGCGCGCCGAACGGGATGCTTACTACGCCACTCGCAGCAATGGGGATCGTTAAAAATGGCACTGAAGTTCCCACTGTCGGGGCCGTCGCCAAGTTGAACAGCTTGAGGAACGCAGCAGCGGCGCCGATGTTTGAGGCAACGACTGCATATAGGTTGCCTGCCGATGCCTTGACACTGGTGGCATTGGTGTTGGCTGCCGATGACAACGTAGCCGCTGTGGTGGTGCTGGGCGCTGGGGTTGTCGCTGACACAGCCGCAATGGTTTGCCCCGCCGACAAATTGACGGTGCCGATAACCTTTGTGGTTTCCGCCGCCAGCGTTGAAGCCGCTTGCACAGCGAACGTGCCGGCATTGGTTGTCGCAAAGGTAGTGTTGGCAATCGTGCCCAGCAGCCTCGCTGATCTGTCGGTGACGTCCGGCGTGTTGGTTGCCATCGACACCGGCTGCGTCGCCTGCCAGAAAGTCCCGGTCACACCCAGCGTGCCGTTTAATTTTGTCCATATGGCCGACAGCCAACCGCGAATGCCAAGGCCGCCCGCAGGCATCGCCGTGGGCGTGGTGATGTCGGTTCCATCCCTCGCCAGCAAAGCCCCGGCGGTGCCTTCGGTGTAGCCTATCAGGCTGGTGCCGCCAGGAATGCCGGAGTTGAGGAACGACGCGCCCGAACCGGTGGAAAGGGTCCATGCGGCTGTCGGGAACGTCGTGCCGCCGAAGAAGCGCGCCCGGATGTACTTGAAGCCCGCGCCGTTGCCTCGGTAGTAGCCGCTGGCCACCATCGCGTACACCACAGACTCGGTGCCCGGCGCCGTGCCGGTCCTGCGCCCCTTGACCTCGACCCAGTCGCCATCGGTGCCGTTGGTGCTGTTGGTGCTGGCCTCGGTGTAGACCGTGCCATTGGCCCAGTTTTTGAGCAGCAAGGTCCAGCCCACATAGCCGTCTGGGATCACCAGCGAAATGACCGAACCGGCGGTGCTGGCGCCAGATACCAGCGTGCCGTCGCCGACCGGCGCGCCCACCACCGCATCCGCTGCCGTGAACGTTGCGGAGAAGCTCGCGTTGACCGGGTTGCTGGTCGGGATCGGCGGCTGGTCGTTGGCGATCACGACAGGCATCGAAAGCGCCATCGCCTTCTGGCCGGCGGAAATCAGCACCTCCGCATTGGCCGACGCGCCGCCCAAATCAAGTTGGAACGTCTGGGTTTTTACGGTCCCCGCCTGCCGGGCCAGGTCGCGGATGGTGTCCGTGCCGCCTTGAAGACTGTTGTCAGCCATTTAGCTGCTCTTGCGCCGCGTCGTCTTGCTTGAGCTTGACCGCCTGCGCCTGGTGTTTCACCATCGTGGTGATTTTTTCCAGCGCGGCCAGGATGACCACCGAGTCAGCGTCATCGTGCTGGCTGATGGATTGGATCGCCTGGTCAACGATCTGCAATTTGCGTTTGATGTCCATAGATGGCTCCTTAGTTGCCGGATGTGATGCTGAAGGTGATGACGTTGATGCTTTGGTTGACGGCAATCGAGTTGTTGTCGATGGTCATGTCGTAGCCAAAGGTGATGCTGGCCGCGCTGGCCACGCCTGCGGTGCTGGCGTTGCTCATGGTCACCGTGGTGCCGGTGAAGGCCAGCACGGTGCTGTTGACCGGAATGCCGGTGCCGCTGATGGTCTGGCCCACGGCCACGCCGGTGGTGGCCGCGAAGTTGAGCACATTGCTGTTGGCCGCCGTCAGCGCGTTGGTGGCCAGCGGCACCGCCACGCCCAGCGTGCCCTGCTTGTGGCAGGTGGTGCCTGCGGTGTCATAAAGCCGGAAAAAGGTAGCGGCGGTGCCTGCGCCGGCAGCGGCCTGGCCGGTGAGGGTCCAGGTGCCAGTTTTGGACTTCACGCCCGCAGCGGCATTGGCCATCCAGTCGCTGGGCAAGGCGCCCTGCGCCAGCACGGTGTTGCCCGCCAGCGCGGTGTCCGCCGTGGCGGGCATCGTGCCGTTCAGCGCGCGCAGTTGCGGGCTGGTGCCGATGGTGGTTTCTTCCTGGTCGAGCTTCGCGTTTTTGACGGTGGCGCTGTTGCTGATGGTCATGGGTCAGTCCTTGGGGTGGTAGGTGGTGGTGGTGGAAATGATTTCGCCCGCCTCGTCGCGGTCCACCGTCTGGGTGGCCTTGGCGGGATGCACGTTGTTGACAACAACTTCACCAGGCTGCACCTGGTTGATGACGGTCGGCGCGGGCTGCTCGGGCAGCTGGTAGGTGTTGTGCACGTCCACCTGCACGGTGGGCACGGGCATGTCGGCAAAGCTCAGGGGGGTGCTGGCGGGTGCGGGGGCTGCAGGCCGGTCTGCAAGGCTCTGCATGGCTGCGCCCATGGCAACCACGCCTGCGCCGATGGCGGCGATGCCTGCGGCGGTTTGCGTGGCGTTGGTGATAGTTTGCGGGTCATGCTCTGCGAACTTTGCGACTTTGGCCGGGATGATGGTGCCCCGCACCTCGCTGCGCACATCGTCCAGGCCTTTGAGCTCGGCCAGCGCCATGGCGGCGGCCATCAGCTTCACCAGCTCGTCGGTGTCCAGCTCGGCGTAACTGGCCACCATGGCCTGCTGTAGCTCGGGCAGGCTCGTGGCGCGGTCCACCAGGCCCTGCAGGTGGCCGACCATGGTGCTCCACGCGGGCGCAGCGGCCTGCATCAGGGTGTTGGTGGCGTCCAGCGTCGGGTCGGGCAGGGTGACTTGCGGCACGCGCTCGGCAAATGCGGCTGCGTCAGCCTTGGCCGACTTGGCGGCCTTCGGGTCCAGCGGCATGCCCGCCGCCCCGGCTTGCGCGCCAGGCAGTGCGGCATTCAGGCCCAGCACCGGCGGCGGCTCCATCAGGTCGCCCGCCTCATAGCCGTAGGCGCGCTCAAAGTAGGCGTTGGTGAAGCGTGCGCCAGAGTCGTAGTTGCTCTTGTCGCGCCCGGCCAGCAGGGTGTCTTGCGCCTCCTGGTCCCACTGGCTGAACACGGGCGCTTCAGTGCCGCCCCAGTTCAGCTCACAGGTCCAGCGGATCAACTGGTTGAAGGCGGCGCTGACAATCTCGGCATCGCCATCGCGCAGGTGCTTGGTCACCTCCAGCCCGCTCACCGAACTGGCCTTGTTGGCGCTGGCCTCGGTGGTCTGATTCTGGCCCAGCAGGGCAATGGCAATCTCGCCGCGGCAGTGGTTGACCAGCTTCTCATACAGGTCGGCGCTGGCCATCTTGCCGGCCATCTCCACCAGTTCCACCGCGCCATCGTCCGGGATGGTGGCCACGCCGTTGACCATCAGCGCGTCCAGGCTGTCCAGCAGGGTGGCGCGCTCGGTGTCGGTGGCGCTGCGCGGCAGCTTGCCCACGGCAAAGGCGCTGCCAAATTTCTCGGTAAACGCCAGCCAGAATTTAAGCCCGCCCTTCTTGAACAAAAGCGGCCAGTAGCACATGCTCAGGTCGGGAAAGCCATACGGGTTCTGGTAGGTCGGGTCTTGGCGGGGCAGCAGGAACTTGCGCTCGGGCAACTCCTCGCCAAAAAGCGGGCTCTCGCGGGTCTTGAAGCGCAAGTTGGCATCGGCATCAAAGCAGAACCACTCGGGCGGCTTCGCCTGCACGTCGACCGGCAGTATCTGCCCGCCCACCTTGGCCCAGGTGATCTCCATGGGCTGGTAGCCGTACAGCGTGGCCTCCATCATCTGGCCCATGATGCGTTCCACGTCCAGGGCTTCAATCATGGCCGTCACGGCCTTGGCCACACGGCTGGCGGCCTGGCCTTTGTCCAGCCCCCAGTCCAGCGCCTTCACCGCGCTTTTGCGGCGGCGGATGCAGCCGCCAATCAGGGCGTCATGGGTCAGGCCGCGGTACACGCGGATGTCTTTGCCTTGGGCTTTGAGGATCGGGTCCGGGTTGGGCAGCAGCAGGCCCAGCGTGGCAAAGTCCAGGCTGCGGGCGCGCGTGGCCAGGTGGTCGGTCAGGAGGGAGGGCATGCTTTTAATATCCTTGCAAACTCATGCCGCCGACGCGATCGAGGGCGGCGCGCGGGCGGCTGGTGGCGACCACCGGGCCACTCTCGCCCGAGCCCGCGTGCAGCGCCAGCGCCAGCGCCCAGAAGCGGTCGGCGTGCCCGTCAGGCGTGCTCTCGGCCACAAAGCGGATGTTGCCCGCGGCGGTCACCGTCTTTTGCACCTTGCGCAAATCAGAGCGGATCACCGCGTCGTCGGGAATGCGCAGCTTGCGGTCTTCCATCGCGCCGCGCAGCGGGTAGGCCAGCGCCTCTTTCACGGCGCCGGTGAAGTTGACCGGCTCCACCCGGTAGGTGCCAAACTTGTCCTGCGCGTCGTCGGCCCAGCCAATGCCCAGGCCGGTGCTGTCGATGCAGATGCGCTCGCACTTGGCAAACCAGGGCCACAGGATGGCTTCCTGCGCGCTCTTGCGCATCTTCTCCATGGTCTCCACGTGGCGCGTGTAAAACACATCGCCCAGCTTCTCCACCACCCACAGCACGGTCAGGTCTTTCTTGCGGCCAATGTCCACGCCGCAGAACAGGCGGCCGGTGTAGGTGCTTTCAAGCCCGCGCTGCCAATCGACACCGCTCTCGTATTCGCACTGCGTGATGAGCTGGTAGTCCAGGAACTTGTCGCTGTCGTCGCTGGGGATGCAGCAATACTCCTGGTCAAACGAGTCCTGGTCGGCGCAGCCGTTGCGGATGAAGTCAAAGTACTCGGGCTCGTCCATGGCCTGCTGCTCGGCATCGGCCGGCAAGGCCTGCTGCAGCTTGTGCAGAAAGCCCTCGTCCAGCGCGTTCTGCAGCGTCACCCGGTGCAGGCTGATTTTCTTGGGGTTGCCCTTGTCACGGGCCTCTTTGATCAGCTGGTTGAAGAAGCTGTGCGAGCCCCGGTGCGTGCTGATCACCTCCATGCTGCCGCCCCAGGTGATGCCGGGGTAGGCAATGGCCCACAGCTTGCGCTGGTCTTTGTGCAGGGCAAACTCGTCCAGCACCCGGCTGCCGCGCTTGCCGGCCTGGGCGTCGGGGTTGCTGCTCATGCTGTGGATGCGCCGGCCGCTGGCGAACTGCAGCACGTAGGCGGTGAGCTTGTCTTTGGCGTCAATCACCACCTCACCCAGATCCTGCGCCGCGAGGTTCATCACGCCGGCCCACAGCTTGCAGTCTTCAATGAACAGGCGCGCCTGGATGTCATCGCGGCTGCTCACCCATTCGTCAAAGCGCGCGCCCTGCGCGGCCGCGCGCTCGGCCGTGGCATAGGCGGTGGCCCAGCTGATGCCGATCTGGCGCGCCTTCTCCATCAGCTTCAGGCGCGAGCCGTCCTTGATCCACTTGCTTTGCGACGGCAGGAAGATGGCCTCCCGGTCGGCCGGGATGACCTTGGCGCGGCCTTTGACTTGCTTTGCCATCAGAAAATGCCCAGCGCCTCGCGGATGGCCTTCTTGGTGTCTTCGGTGACGCCGCCCTTGTTGCCCATGGCGTCGAGCTTTTTGCTCTGCTCTTCCAGCATGCGCTTGCGCGCGTGCGCCTCAATGTGCTCGCGCTCTTTCAGGCTCATGGTGCGCGCCTGCATCGCCGCACGCGCCGCGCGGGCCAGGTCGGTCACTTCCTTGATGCTGATGTCGTCCTGTTCATGCGCCTTCAGCGCCGCATTGGTGGCCAGCGTGGTGACCGCCTGCGCCAGCAGGGCACCGGCCTTGTCGCCCACGCCTTCGCCCAGCTCGCCCACCAAAGCGGCGGCGGCGGTCTCAATTTCCTTCATGCGCCCGGCCAGCTCGCTGAAACCCAGCTGATAGCGGTGCAGGCCAGTGCGGCTGGGCAGCGCGTGCTGCGCCGGGAAGGTGGCGCGCAGGTCCTGCAGCAGCTCGTTGAGCGTGAGCTGGTCTTCGCGCAGCTTGCGCTCCAGGTGCGCCTTGACCTCGGGCGGCAGGCGGCTGATGTTGGATTTGCGGCCCATGGCGCTCAGGCTCCGGGGCGCTTGACGCCCGGCACAATCGCGCGGCCGCTCGCCACGTCTTGGCCGCGCTCGGTGGCGGTGGCCACCAGCACGGGCCCGAGGTCGCTCAGGCTGACCAGCAGCTGCTCTTGCAGCCAGTGCAGCTCGGTCTTCACCTGGTCGCGTGTGGCGGCGTGGCCATAGCTCTCCAGCGCCATGGTGAGCACGCTGCTGTTGGCGCGGTAGGCGGGCATCTCGGCCAGCAGGCGCAGCAGCACCAGGCGGCGGTCTTCCTGCAGGTGGGTGGCAAAGTGGGTCATGATTTTTGCCTCAGCAAATAGTCTTCAATGCGCGCCAGGCTCTTGAGGATGGGGTCAAACTGCCGCTGGTTCGCGTTGATCATGGCCTGCGCTTCGCGCAAGTAGTCTTCGCGGCGAAGGTAGGTTTTTGGCAGCTCGTCCTGCACCTTTATCAGGTCGCGCTCCAGCTGGGTGGTGAGCTCCTGGTTGTCAGTGATGGTGGCGCTGAGCTCGGCAAAGCGCTTGTCCAGGCTGCGCTCGTGTTGCCCCGCAATCAGCTTGAGCAGGCCCCAGAAGGCGCTGAGCAGGCCGACGACGATGAAAATCAAATTGCCGGTATTGAGTTCGAGCGTCATGGTGTGGGCTGGCCCTTGTTGTAGGCGTTGATGTAGTCAATCAAGCGCTGGTGCCGTAGCCGGTCGATGGCGCAGGTCTTGGCGTTTTCGGCGTGGTTGGCAAAGGCGGCGTCGATGGCAACACCGGCATCAGCAGCACAGGCTTCTGCGGCGGCGTCAGCAGGGTTGCAGGCACCTGCAGGGGTGCTGGTGCCGGTGAGGGCGCTGTTCCACAGCCAGACAGCGCCAAGGCTAAGGCGCATGTCAGCAGCAGCATCAGCGCCAGGCTGAGCATCTGGCCCATCAGGCGGCGCGCCGGGGTGCGCGGGGGCAGGCTGGCCAGCCCCCGCAGGCGCTCTTGGCGGCGCAAGTCCAGCCACAGCACCAGGCACAGCAGGCCGGGCCCGCCCAGCACGATAGACCACAAGAGGGGTGCGGGATTTGACGGCATTGAACTGATCCTCCAGCGTTGAAAAACTTTTTGTGAGCGCGGCGTAATCGGTCTCAAAGCCGCGCGCCGCCACGTTGCTGCGCGCCACCTCGGCCACATAGGCCTCATGCGCCTGGCGCTCCACCGCCGCCTGCTTTGCCAGCCAGGCGTTGTTGCGCTGGTGGTCGCCGGCCCAGTAGCCCGAGCCCAAGGCTCCGATCACCGCCAGCCCGGCCAACAGCGGGGCGTGGCCCGAGAACAGGGCCAAGGCCCAGGACAACAATCTGCCGGTCATGGCGCGACTCCGTAGGGGGTGACAGGCTCGCCCAGGCACTGCGCGTGCAGCCGCTGGCGGCGCGCCCACAGGCCGGGGCAGGTGCGGTTGCCGGGCGCTGAGCAGTCGGTGCTGCCCACCCGCTTCCACATCAAGATCGCGTTGCAGGCCCCGGTGTAATCTTCATCGTTCAGGCGGCGCACCAGGGTGCTGGCGCAAAACGCCTGCGGCCCAATGTTGTAGGCCAGGTTCACAAACGCGTCGTACTCGCGCTGGTGCAGCGGCACGGTGATGCAGGCCTTGATGGCCCCCTCAAACCGCTTCACATCGCGCAGCATGCGCGCCAGCGCGGCGGGCGGCGTGGTGGTATCGCCCATGCGCACATCGGGGCCGGTGGTGCCAAAGCCAAGCGTCGGCACGGCCACGCCCTTGACCGGGTCGGGGATGGCGCGCGTCGAGTAGCCCTCGTCCACGGCCATGCCCACAAAGCCGGCCGCCGAGAGCGTGAGCGCCGTGAGCCATAAGCGGTTGTTGTCAGACATGGGCCGCAGTGTCCCGCGTGCGCGCGAGGGGGCGTTAACCAAGCGCTTTGTTTATTGCAGCAGGCCGGTGCAGGCCACAGTCGCGCCATCGTTTGTCAAACACCACCTTAAGGTCACCATGCAATACACCAGCTTCCTGGCCAACAAGCTCACCGACTGGCTGCGCCGAGGCCAGGCCTACACGCCGCCCACCACCACCTACGCGTGGGGCCTGCTGACCACGACCAAGGGCCCGCGCGGCAGCTCGACGGTCTACGCCCTGAATGACACGCTGAGCCTGACCGCCAACGATGGCAAAACCCACCTCTACAAGGTGACCACCGCAGGCACCAGCGCCGCCGCGCAGGCCGCGCTGTACCCCGGCACCGCAAGCGAGGCCATCACCGATGGCACGGCGGTCATGACCGAGCAGACGGTGGCCCTGCGCGCGGGCACGGCTGTCGAAGCCAGCTACACCGGCTACGCCCGCAGCAACACCGCTGCCTCGCTGGCCAACTACTCCGGCACCCAGGGCGCAACCACCACCGCCGCCAGCAGCGGCACGGGTGTGCCCAACAGCAGCAACAACCTGGTGCTGACGTATGGCACCGCGGCAGGCTCAGGCCCCACTTACGTCTGGGCGAACGCCAGCTTTGACGCCACTACCGCGGGCAACATGCTGGAAATCGATCCGCTCACCACGGTGAAGACGATCAACAACGGCGACCCCGCACCCACCTCAGCCATCAGCGCGCTGGTGCTGGGCGTTGACAACTAGGCGGCCCATGACCCCCGCACAAAAATCCGCCCTTGAAGGCGTCGCAGGCCGCGCGCTGACCGCACCCGAGGTCGCGGCCATCGACCCGCTGCTCAGTGCCGACAACCGCAAAGACGTGGCCATTGCCAATGTGCTGTCCACAGGCCGCACCCGCCTGACCAGCCGCATGATTGGCGAGCGCGGCATCATGGCGGCGCTGGGCACCGTGGAGGGCGAGGCTTGCCTCAAGGCCTTCGAGACCTTCGCCGCCACACCTCTGGTAGAGCCGCACCCCTTGGCAAAGCACCACCCCGGCATCAAGCGCATGTTGGGCTGGCTCAAGACCGATGCCGGTCTGGACATTGGCACGCCGCAAGCCTCGGTGTTGCTGGGCACCATGGCGCAGCTTGGCATCCTGCAGACCCCGTGGGTCAGCGCCATCCTGGCGCTGGCGCAAACGCCCAACCCCATCGCCGTCAACAGCGTCAGCAACGCGCTCAACATTGCCGAAGGGCGGATGACGCTATGACCAATGAAACCAGGATTTTTGCCGGCACGCAGAAGACGCTGATGGCCAGCGGAGCCAGCATCGCCAACAACACGCTCGCGCAAGCCACCACCGCCAACTATGCCGTGGTGGCCGATGGCGCGGGTTACCCCGACGCCGAGTTTGTGTTGAGTGTCACCTTTGCCACCGCGCCCACTGAGGGCACCACACTGGCGCTGTACTGCGCGCCGCAGAACATTGATGGCATCAATGGCGCGCAGGTGCCAGAAGCTACCCGCCCGACGGTGTTCATCGGCGTGTTTGTAGTGAATGATGTGACCACTGCGCAGTACATCCCGCTGAACGGTATTGTTGCAAGGGATGTGCCGCTGATCGGCAGCTACTACCTGCACAACAACGGCACCGGCCAGTCGGTGAGTGCGGGCTGGACGCTGAAGGTGACGCCAAGGACCAAAGGGCCGGTCTGACATGGCCAGTGTTGTTGACCTGCGGCCGAGGGTCAGGCAGCCTCAGACGGTCGTTGGGGTTGATGGAGCCAATCCGCTTGCGCGCGACCTGATCCTGTCCCTGCCGCTGTCGCCGGGCACCGGCTACAAGTCGATCGGGCGCGATGGCCGCACCGGCACGCCCACAGCGGTCACCAGCACGGCAACGCCGCAAGGCACGGCGGCAAAGTTCGCCGGGGCCGGTTACATCAACCTGGGCGCAACGCCGCTGATGGATGCAGCCACGCCGTTCACGCTGGCGCTGTACGAGACGGTGGATGTTGCCTCCAGTTACGCTGCACTCGCGGGATTTGCGCTGTCCAATGGAAAACAGTGGGCTTGGCTTCGCGGATCGGCCTATCTCTGTGCCCTGGGGCCTACGGGCGGGGTCGTTCCTAATTTTACAAGCGCCGGACCCCAGACGGCCGGCGAGAAAATTCGCTGGCTGGTGACCGGCTCCCTCGGCATGGGTGCGGGGACGGGGATGCGGGTGTGGGCCAATGGCGTTGAGCAGACTTTTTCGGCTACTAATTTTGGCGTAGCCTCCGCCAGCACAAACTACATTGGCTGGGACGGTGTAGACGAGAAGTGGCAAGGCGCGATCCAGGATGTGAACCTCTGGGGCCGGGTGCTGACCGACGACGAGGTTGCTGCGTATTTTGCGAACCCGTACCAACATTTCGCGCCCGAAGAAGAGTACACCTACTTCCCCTCAGGCGGATCCAGCGCCGCCATCGCCGCAAGCTCTTCAGCCAACCCACAATCAAGCTCGGCCCTCTCCACGGCCATTGCCCTCGCAGCCAGCAGCGCCGCCAAACCCGCCTCCACATCCGCGCTGAGCGTTGGCGTGGGCATCAGCGCCTCGTCCAGCGCCAGCCCATCGTCCACCAGCGCGCTCACCACTGCCATCGCCCTGGCAGCCAGCAGCACCGCCCGCCCAGGCTCAACTTCCACGCTGAGCACCGGCAACGGCCTGAGCGCCAGCAACAGCGCCAGCCCATCGTCAAGCTCTGCGCTGACGACAGCGATTGCCATTGCCGCCAGCAGCGCCGCGACCACGTGGAGCAGCGCGGTGCTCACCACCGCCATACGCCTGGCGGCAACCTCCAGCGCCCGGCCCACATCGTCAAGCGCGCTGGACGTGGGGGCTGTGAGCTTCGTTGCCTCCCCGCTGGTCTTCACCAGCCCGGCGCGCAGCTTTGCCTTCACCAGCCCGGCGCGCAGCTACAGCTTCACCAGCCCGGCGCGCGACGGCACTTAAACCCACCTGACATTCCACTGGACGCACCATGCCCCTGCTCGGCTCCTGCCCAAAACAACCCGGTGAAGACCTGGTCTTCACCATCGACTACGCCACCTTTATCGCCGGGCGCACGGTGGACAGCCTCACGCCCAGCATCACGCCGCAAAGCGGCATCACCGCCAGCTTTGTGCTGGGCGGGCAAAAGCTCAATGTCTACTTCAGCGGCGGCGCCACGGCGGTGGGCTACCGCATCAAAATCTCCACCGCCATCGTCATCGGCGGCAAGCTGCTGACGGTCGAGGATGAGGTGGACATCGTCGTGGTCGAAGTCCCCAACACCATTTAAGCCCCTGCCCATGCCCCTCTTTGACACCACCGCCACACCGCCCGGCCAACTGCCGGCCCGCATCAGCAAGCGCGCCAGCGAGGCCCGCAGCTACACCGTGGACTGCAGGCCCCTGCTGCGCCCGCACGAGCTGCTGGTGCGCGTGCTGCAGCACCTGCCCCCGGCCGACCCCACTGCGCTGTGGGTCACCAGCGCGCACGTGTGCGCCGACTGCACCACCTTGCAGCTCGGCCTGGCCGCAGGCGCGCCGCCCGCAGGCCAGCCCACACGCGACTGGCCGCTGCTGGTCACCGTCAAAACCACCCAGGGCACGCTGGACATTGAACTGGCCGTGCGCGTGCACGCCAGCCCGTTTGCCTGATTCCGACAACACAAGGCCCCCATGACCCCCACAAAACCCTCGCCCCAAGCCCCCATCCCCACCGACCCCGCCCAGCCCGTCATCCCCCCCACCATCGGCCGGCGCGTCTGGTACTGGCCCTGCCAGTGGGACACGCACAAAACCAGCGACTACATGGTCAGCACCAGCGCCACCCAGGCCATGGACGCGGGCGTCTGCTTTGTGCACAGCGCCGGCCTGGTCAACCTGCTGGTGACCGACCACGGCGGGGCCGTGCACGCCCGCACCCGCGTGCGCCTGCTGCAGGGCGGCGAGCAGCCCATGCCCGGCGAAGCCCACGCCCAGTGGATGCCCTACCAGGCCAGCCAGGCCGGCAAGGGCCCCGACGTGCTCAACGGCGAAACCGCCAACGTGCTCAAGAGCCTGGGCCGCAGCATCCTGGAGCTGGTGGCCGAGGTGCGCGAGCTGCGCAAGCTGGCGCAGGCGGCAGGCAAAGACGCCTAGGGTTTGTCCTTACAAAATAATTTCATAAATACGCGCATTGAGCGTAGTTGAGGTTATACTTCAATCACGGCAGCAAACACGCTGCCTCTCGCACCTCGGAGCACTGGGGCCCTTAACCGGAGTTCATCATGACCAACCTCACCACCGCCTGCTACAACATCGAAGATGGCAAAGTCGTTGAAGGCACGCTCGCCGACTTTAGCGGATTCATTGAACAAACGACCCGCCCAAACGGCGTCGGGTACAAGTACTACACCACCACCGTGGAACGCACGGTTGAGGTAGACACCGGCCAGGTGGACGAGGATGGCGATGCCATCACCGAACGGGTTGAGACAGATGTCTGGGTGCTGGCCAAATGGGCTACATGGGGCGGCCCCCAGGTCGTAGTTCGTGAATTTAAATCAGAAGAAGAGGCGAATGCCGCAGCCGAAGATACCTACGTTTACGACATCCTCCGCAATTCTGAAATCGAAATCTACCTTGACCGCGCAGACGCCGAGCGCGCACTGGCCGACACTCAAACCGAATAATTGTCACCGGGCCTCGCGCCCGGTTGTGCCATGCCTAAAAACCACCGCAACCGCTCCTGGCGCGCCCAATGGGTGCCGGAGCCCATCAGCCGCACCGCCGTGCACCAAAGCGGCGTGACGGCCCGTGTGGGCCCGTCCCCCAGCGACCCTGCCAAAGACCGCATCACGCTGGAGAACACTGCCGACATTGACCCGGCCCGCTGGGACCTGGGCCGGTTGACGGAGCAGGCCGTCAAGCTGTGGCTGGAGGGCGAGTTTTGAAAACTGATTCAGCGACGCCCACCCCCGCCGCCATCGCCCGCGCCCGCGCCGCCAGCGGCCTGTCGCAAACCCGCGCCGCCCTGCTGGTGCACGCCAAGCTGCGCACCTGGCAGCAATGGGAGGCCGGCGACCGCAAGATGCATGCGGGCTTCTGGGAGCTGTTTGGCATCAAGGCCGCGGCCCTGGCATCAGCGCCGCCCGCGCGCTGATCCTAGGCCCGCTAGGCCCCTCACAGCCCGCCCCACACACTGGCTCGCAGCAGCTCGGGCCAGCTGGTGGGCGCGCCATCGGCATCGTGCTCCAGCAGGCCGGGCGGCTTGGGCTTGCGCAGCTTGGCGGCCTGGGTGATGTGGTTGACCTGGGAGCCGATGTGGTTGACCGTCACGTCGCCGGCCGCGTGGCCGATCTGCACCGCGCGGCCGCCGCTGCTGGCCTGGTGCACATCCCCGATCGGCAATTCCCAGCGCGCCATGCGGGCGAGCATGGCGCGGTGCGGATCCTGCGCCAGCTCATGCCAGGGCCGGTCTTCCAGGAGGGGCGCGGGCGCTGCCGGTGGTTTCTTCATGGTTTTTTCTTGCCTTTCTGTTTGACGTTGACCTGGCCCATCGCCAGGCCGACTTGCACGCCGCCTGCGGCGTGGCTGGTTTGGTGGATGCCGCCGGAGACGGCGACATTGGGCGCGGGCTTGGGCTGCGCCGCCATGGACGCTGTGCCCTCAATGATCTTTTTGCCAGACTCGCTGGCGTGCTCGTAGTTGTCGAGTACTGCGCGGCTGCGTGGATCAAGGAACTCATTTCGCAGATCTGCCACTAGCAGGGCAGCGTCACGTTTTGTGTCGCCATTTATCAATGTAGCGAGACGCGTTTTTGTAGTCTCTTTCAACGGCAGCGCTCGCATAAATGCTGTCGTGTCTTTGATGCGCTGATGACGGTCAATCAACTGATCCTGCGTTTCCTCTGGCGGGGCTTCACCCGTAAGGATGTATCGGACATCGAATCCGGCGGTAGCTAAAGCCGCGAGGTACTTCGAGTCTGGACTGCGGGCACCTGATTCGTAATTCTGCTGCGAGCGCCCGGCAATCCCACACAGATCAGCCAATGCTTGCTGGCTGAAGCCGCGCGCTTCGCGTTGCTCCCTTATCCGGTCTGATATTGATGGCACAAACGTTCTCTCAAAAATAATGTTGACAACACGCACAAACGTGCGTAATAATTCAATTCAACGTGATTCAACTTATTTAATTACACCATGACTAACTCTCAACACCTCGCCGCCTTCCGCCAGGAGCTTGAGCGCAAAGGCGTATCGGTGGCTTGGCTGGCGCGCCAGCACAACTGCAAGTCCAGCGACATTTATCCGCTGCTCTACGGTCGCAACAAGGGCAAGCGGGGCAGAAGCCATCGGATTGCCGTGCTAATTGGCCTGAAAGACGGCGTCGTTTAACCATCCCCCACCCACCGGAGCCCACCATGAACACCGACATCCAAACTTTCACCCTCGACGACATCAGCATCCGCCAGGAAGCCTGCGGGCGGCATTGCATCAATGACCTGCTCAAGGCGGCTGTGGCCAACGGGGCGAATGCGCACTCGAAGTCGCCCGCCAAATTCTTCCGCTCCCCCAGAATCAAGAAGCTCATCGCACTTTTGAGCGAAAGTGTTACCCAGCCTGGGGTAACACTTTTTGATGCCGCGAACGGTTTGGAAAGCCAGACCCCTCACCCAAATTGGGTCACCCCCCCCTCCCCCAAATTGGGGGACGCCCCCGTGGATTTCGTTACCCCAATTTGGGGGAACGAAATTGCTCCCGTTGTGACGATCAATGACGGTCTCAACAACGGCACCTACGTCGTGATCGAACTGGTCATTGCCTACGGCCAGTTCGTCAGCGCCGCGTTTGACCTCAAGGTGATCCGCACCTTCCTGGGCGTGATGCAAGGGCGAGTCAGCCAGCACGCCATGCCGCACATCCAAAGCACCAAGTTCTGGGACCTGCTGCGCCCGCACTGGGCGCCCATCGCCCGCCTGGCCCTGGCCGGGTTGAAGAACAAACAGATCGCCAGCCAAGTGCAGCGCTCGGCCAGCAGCGTGGGCCGTTGCCTGCGCCGTATGTTCGATGTGGGCTACCTCAACCCGGTGCAGGTGTTCCAGGCCCGCCTGAGCCCGGCCACGGCGGCGCGCTGGGCGCTTGAGAAGCCGGTGGCTGCCGACTGGGGCCGCGTGTTGCCGCCGGTGAGCCAGTTCAGCCTGGACTTTGCCGGAGCCGCTGCATGAGCGGCAGAAAGAAACCCACCGCCCGCCCGTTCCCGCTGGGCCTGACGGATGTGCAGGACGCGATTGCGCGCATCGGCGACACGCGCCGCGCCTTGCAGGCCGTGGTGCAAATTGCAATCGGTGGCGCAAGTACAAAACGAAGCCAATGGATGGGTGAGCTGGAGCGGGAGAACCTGATCGAGCTGCTCGCCCTGATCGACCGGTCGCTGCGCCATCAGATTGCTGCTGCCAACCTGGCCGTGGATGAGGTGCGCGCCGCATGACCCCCACCCTCCTCACCGCCCGCCAGGCCGCGTTCTTGGCCCGCCACCTGAGGGCAGCCCATGCGCCAGCAGCAGCGCGCCTGCAAGCCCTTGGTGCCCGGCTTGCCACGGCCCGCCCGGCTCGGTGCGGCCCATCGTCTGCAAATCACCCGCCAGCAGCACCGGCTGCACTAGGCCCTGCACGGCCAGGTGCCGCGCCAGCAGCACGTAGGCCGAGTCATGCACGGCCAGCGCCGTTGACAGCCGCTGCATCTCGGCCGCCAGGTCCCCGGTCAGCCCGGCCAGCTTGTCCAGTGTCAGTTTGTCCATAGTCCCTTGCCCTTTAAAAAACGGAGATCGTTGATGCCCACACCCCTACTTTGCCCGCGCCCCGCGCCTAAAGCCAGCCATAGCCCGAGTGTTTGTTTGGACGGCCGGTTGGCCTGCGCTGCGGGGGCTTTCCAGTGACGCGCCGCAACTGGAAACTGGCCCGCCCGGCCAGCCTGGTCGAGGCGCTGCGCCTGTGCGTGGAGTTCGCCAAGGACCGGCACAACCTCAGCGTGGAGCGGGTGGCCGACCGCATGGGGGCATCGCACGACAGCCTGTACAAGTGGGTCGCCAGCGGCCGCCTGCCGGCCAATCTGCTGCTGGCGTTTGAGACCGCCTGCGGCTGCCACTTCGCCAGCACCTGGCAGGCCATGGCGGCGGGCAAGCTGGTGATCGACATGCCCACCGGCAGCAAGGCCAGCCCGGCCGAGCTGGTGGCCGTGAACAGCTGCTTTGCCAGCGCGCTGCAACTGCTGACCGACTTTTACGCCGCCCCGGCCAAGGCCGATGCCAGCCTGGTGCAGGCCGCGCTCAACGCGCACCTGGCGCAGGTGGCCTGGCACCACGCCAACGTGGGCCACAGCGGCACGCCCGAGTTTGATTTCTTCACGCCCCAGCCAGACACAAAGGAGGCCGCATGCCCGATCCAACACTGATCCCGCAGCTTGAATACGACCTGGCGCGCCGCGTGCCCGAGATCGCCCGCGGCTGCACCCTGCGCACCAATTACGGCGACATCGCCATCGACGCCGGCTGGATGGCGGACCGGCTGCAGGTGGAGGTGACGCGGTTGCTGAAGCAAAAGATTGCCACGCTCAAGAAGCTGCAGGTGGAGGCGTGAGCGAAGCCACCCCCTACGGCGAAGGCAAGAGCGGCCTGATGGTGCTCAACGTGCTGGAGGCCCTGAGCGGCTTTGCCGCCAACGGCGCGCGCAACAGCGACCTGGCGGGCCTGGTGCAAACCTCGGCCCCCAACATCACCCGCGTGCTGGCGGTGCTGGTGGCCAAGGGCTGGGCGCGCAAGGCCGAGAACACCCGCTACTACCCCACCCCCGAGTTCACCCGCATGGTGTTCCGGGTGATGGCCGATTTTGAAAAGCTGGAAACCCGCGTGTCGGATTCCAAGCGTTCGATGACCGGGCAATAGCCCACCCACCCACCCAAGAAAGACTGACATGGCAAGACACAAAGAACAGATTCAAGAAGCCGCCGACATGCCCGAGATATTGCCCGAGCGGGCGCTGGCCATCGTGCAGGCGCAAGACGCCGGGGCCGTGCTGGACGTACAAGTGACGGCGCTGGCTGAGCGCCTCGGCTACCAGGGCCACCTGACGGTGGGCGGCCTGGAAGATGAGATTCGCTTTTTCCAGCGGCACACAGTGCAAGCGCTGCTGGAAACGGGCAAGCGCCTGCTGCTTTTGAAAGAAATGACAGCGCACGGCGAGTTCCTGGAGCGGATAGAGCTGCTGGGTTTTGCCGAGCGCAGCGCCCACCGGTTGATGAGTTCAGCGGCCAAGGCTTCCAAATCCGCCACCGTGGCGGGTTTGGCCGGCAAAGTTAAAAGTATGGCTGTCCTCATGGAGCTGTTCACCCACGGTGACGACGTGGTTGAGAGCATCGCAGCGATGGACAAGTTCGCAGTGATGAGCTTGAGCCAGGTGCAGGCTGCCGCCCGCGAGCTGGAAGCAGACGCCATCGCCCAAGTCAAAGTGCTCGACGACAAGAACCGCCGCATCGACAAGCTCAGCCGCCACATTGCCAAGGCCACGCCCGACGAGGTGCTGCAGGAGCTGCACAAGGAGGCCGGCAACTTCGGCCTGGAGGCGGCCGGCATTGTGCGCGGCAGCCTGCGCCAGGCCTTCATTGCCATCCGCAACCATGGCGAGAGCGCCGAGGCGCATGACATGTTCCTGGCCGGGCTGCTGGGCCAGGTGGTGGCCGATGTGCGGCTGGTGCGCGAGGAGTTCAACCTGCCCGATGTCTCCACCGTGGCCGAGCTGCAGCTGGCGCGCGAGGTGGACCAGTGGTATGTGCCCGCCGCCGACGCCGCCAAGCCCGCCAAAGCCAAGTAAGCCACAGCCCACCCACCCGCCATGGCCCTCAACCCCGCCACCGCCACGCGCCTGCTGCAACTGGCCCAGGCCAGCGCCAATGCCCCGCGCGGCACCAAGCGGGTGCTGATGGCCGCCGCCTGCGCCGAGCTGGGTGTGAGCCAGGCCACCCTGCACCGCCACCTGGGACACATCATCTTGAAAACCCCCCGCAAACAACGTGACGACTGCGGCGCTGTGGCGCTGCCGCGCCCGGAGGCGATTGCCATCAGCGCGGCGCTGATGACCAGCCAGCGCAAGACCGACAAGCGGCTGATGAGCATCACCCAGGCGGTGGGCATCCTGCGCGCCAATGGCGAGGTGCGCGCCGAGTTCATGGACCCCGCCACCGGCGAGCTGCGGCCCTTGAGCGACAGCGCCATAGCCCGCGGCCTGCGCGCCCACGGCGTGCACCCCGACCAGCTCAACCGGCCCGCCCCGGCGGTGCAGCTCAAAAGCCTGCACCCCAACCATGTGTGGCAGATCGACGCCAGCATTTGCGTGCTGTATTACCTGAACGCCGCCACCGCCAAAGAGGCGGGCCTGCAGGTAATGGCGCGCGACCAGTTTTACAAAAACAAGCCGGCCAACCTCAAGCGCATTGAGAGCGAGCGGGTCTGGAGCTACGAGGTGACCGACCACTACAGCGGGGCCATCTACGTCAATTACGTGCTGGGTGCCGAGAGCGGCGGCAACCTGGCCGACAGCTTCATGGGGGCCATCCAGAAGCGCGAGGGCGACCCGCTGCACGGTGTGCCCTTTGTGCTGATGATGGACATGGGCAGCGCCAACACCGGCGGCCTGTTTGCCAACCTGGCGCGCCGCCTGCAAGTGCAGTTGATAGCGCACAGCCCCGGCAATGCGCGGGCTACTGGCCAGGTTGAAAAGGCGCGCGACCAGATAGAGCGCAGCTTTGAGAGCGGCCTGCGCCTGAAGCCGGTGCGCGACCTGGACGACCTGAACGCCCAGGCCCAGCGCTGGGCCACCTGGTACAACGCCAACCAGATCCACAGCCGCCACGGCAAAACCCGCTACGCCCTGTGGCTGACCA
>JAYVXE010000086.1:0-2293 GCA_043785395.1 Burkholderiaceae bacterium
CCAGAGTCCACAACGCAAGCTCTTCTCAGCGCTGCCCAGGCATGCTTTGCCGATTTGCCACCCTGTCGCTTTGACAGCGTGGCCCTGTTTGCCGAGCCCACACCTGGTGCTGATTTTGTTTTGCTGACACACATCACGCTGGGTTTATGAGTCGACTGATCTACACCATGGGGCCATCCGGGGCCGGCAAAGACAGTTTGTTGGCCTGGCTCAAAGAAAATCTCCCAGAGCAGGCCCCTGTGCACTGGGCCCGACGCACGATCACGCGACCTGTGCAAGCACATGGAGAACAGCATGAGAGTGTGGACTGTGCAGAATTTCTGTACCTGTTGAAGCACCATGCCTTCGCATTGCATTGGCAGGCCAATGGTTTGCACTACGGTGTGCGTCACAGTGAACTGGAACCTTTGGAAAAAGGCTTGTGGGTGCTGGTCAATGGCTCGCGGGCCTATTTGCCCCACGCCTTGGAGAGAAGGCCTGGCATGACCGTGCTGCACATCACCGCCAGCGCGGACATACTGCGCCAACGCCTACTGGCGCGGGGACGCGAAACGCCGCAGGAGATTGAGGCTCGGGTGCTACGAAACGAGGCACTGCTAGCACAACCTACTCACATTGAAATCCATAACGATGAAAGCATTGCACAGGCCGGTGCACAGTTGCTACACCAACTGCAGCGCCTGCAAGGCTGGCCATTGCGTTCCAAGGCAGGCGCCAAAGTGACGGGCTTTTTTCCGGTTTGCGTAAGGCAGCCTTGAATAGGCGCTTGTCATCAAAATATCGACGGATTGACATAGCTAGGACTTACGCAAAACCGCCCTGGCGTCGTTCTTTTGACCAGCCGTACTGGATGTACTGCGGAAAAATGCCTAGCCAGGACAATTTTGCGTAAGTCCTAATAGCAATGTCAATGTGTTCGTATCAAAACTGATTGGCAATACAACGCGCACAGAGTTGGCGTGCAGACTGGGCAAGTCGCCCTTGGCGACAATCTATTAAATTAATAGCTTAAACCGCTTGTTATACATTGATTTCAATGATGTTTCATCAAAAAAATCATAGTCAACAAGCGCTACCAGCTATCTAATTTATTTTTGAGGGTGAAGTAGCATACAAACCCCACACCTTACTGCGCAGCGGCACTGCCGTGCCCTCCATGTCCGTCGTCTCCAACGCTCCTCGCGCACGCATCACCTTGGCCGATGTGGCCACCCTGGCCGGTGTCACCGCCATGACGGTGTCGCGCTATTTGCGTGAACCCGAACGGGTCAGCGCCGCCACCGGCGAGACCATTCGGCTGGCGATTGAGCGCCTCGGCTACATGCCCAACAAACACGCCGGCATGCTGGCCGGCGGCAGCTCACGGATCGTTGCCGCGATTGTTCCCAACCTGAGCAACTCGATTTTTGCCGACTCGATCCAAGGCCTGAGCGAAGTGCTGCAAGAGGCCGGGCTCGAGCTGCTGCTGGCCTCCTCCGGCTACGCGCAAGAGCGCGAACAAGAGCTGCTGCAAACGGTGCTCGGCTGGCACCCCTGCGCCGTCGTGGTGACCGGCAGCCAGCACACCACAACGGCAATCAAGCTGCTCACGCAGGTGCGCGACAACGGCACGCCGGTGATCGAAATCTGGGACCAACGCGCCACCCGCGAGCGCTTTATCCAAGTCGGCTTCAGCCACACCCAGGTCGGCGCCCTGATGGCTTCGCACCTGATCGCACGCGGCTACCGCGACTTGGCCTATGTCGACAGCGGCGTCAGCGAAGATGTGCGCGCGCACCTGCGCGCCCAGGGATTTTTAAAAGCTGCGGCCAAGGCCGGCGTGCCAGCGCGGCTTGTGGTGGCCGAGCAGACCGAGTCGATGGCCGCCGGGCGCCAAGCGCTGCACCAGTTGCTCCCGCTGCAAGGGCTGGCCCGCCCACAAGCAATCGCCTTTGCCAACGACCACTTGGCCGCCGGCGCCTGGCTGCAAGCGCAGGCCCAGGGGCTGGCCGTGCCGCAACAGCTCGGCCTGCTGGGTTTTGGCAATTTTGCGATTTCCGGCCAGCTCGGGGGCGGCATCAGCACGGTAGACATCCCCAAGCACGCGATTGGCCAGGTCACCGGGCGCAAACTGCTGGCCGAGATGGGCTTGGGTGCCGCCCCCAAAACGCCGATCAACACCCACTTCAAGCCCGAAGTGGTGCAGCGGGCGACCAGCTAACTGTCATGCATGGGCCAAGCGCCACCGAGCGATGAAACCACGCCGCGAGACGAGCGCGCCGCTTCCAGTGCACCCGTGGATCTGGCTCTGCCA
>JAYVXE010000087.1:0-7654 GCA_043785395.1 Burkholderiaceae bacterium
GTTTTTTCGCCCCATTTCCAGCCCCATTTCCCGCTCCTGATTCCTGATTTTTTTTCATCCCTCATTCTTCTTCCATGCTGCGCTGCGACCTCAAGCAACAACAACAATACTGTCGCCAAAACAGCATGGACGCCGTGGCTGCGTGCCGCCTGGAGCCGGTTTTAACCTTTGGAGTCTTCCCATGTCTGCACTATTTAGCCCGACCGCCCTGGTCGTTCCGTTTGAAAACCTGAGGATGGGCGACGTCGAGTCGGTGGGTGGCAAAAATGCCAGCCTCGGCGAGATGATCTCGCAACTCCCGACCGGCGTGCGCGTGCCAACAGGTTTTGCCACCACGGCGCACGCGTTCCGGGCCTTTTTGGCGCACGACGGCCTGGCCGACAAAATCAGTGCCCGACTGGCCCGGCTCGATACCGAGGACGTGCGCGCCTTGGCGCTGGCTGGCGCCGAGATTCGCGCCATGGTCGAGGCCCAGCCCTTTCCCGCCGATTTGCAGCAGGCCATTGGCGCCGCCTTTGCCGAGCTCAGCGCCGGCAACCCCGAGGCCTCGTTTGCTGTGCGCTCTTCGGCCACCGCCGAGGATTTGCCCGACGCCTCCTTTGCGGGCCAGCAAGAGACCTTCTTGAACGTGGTCGGCATCGACGCCGTGCTGCACAAGATGAAAGAGGTGTTTGCCTCGCTCTACAACGACCGCGCCATCAGCTACCGCGTGCACAAGGGCTTTGCCCATGACATCGTGGCCTTGAGCGCGGGCGTGCAGCGCATGGTGCGCTCCGATCTGGGGGCGGCCGGGGTGATGTTCACCATCGACACCGAGTCCGGTTTTGACCAAGTTGTCTTCATCACCTCCAGCTACGGCCTGGGCGAGACGGTGGTGCAAGGCGCCGTCAACCCGGACGAGTTCTATGTCCACAAGCCCATGCTCAAGGCCGGTAAGCGCGCCGTGATTCGCCGCAACCTGGGCAGCAAGATGGTGCAAATGGAGTTCACCAGCGCCGCCGAGAAGGCCGCCACCGGCGCCTTGGTCAAAACCACCGATGTGCCCACCGAGCAGCGCAACCGCTACTCGCTCAGCGACGCCGATGTTGAGCAGCTGGCGCAGTACGCGCTGGTGATCGAGGCGCACTACGGCTGTGCGATGGACATTGAATGGGGCAAGGACGGCACCGACGGCCTGCTCTATATCTTGCAGGCGCGCCCCGAGACCGTGAAGAGCCAGCAGGGCGATAAGCCCGAGCTGCGCTACCAGCTCAAGGGCAAGAGCGCCGTGCTGGCCGAGGGGCGGGCGATTGGCCAAAAAATCGGCACCGGCCCGGTGCGGCGGGTAGCAGACATCAGCCAAATGGACGAAGTGCAGCCCGGCGATGTCTTGGTCACCGACATGACCGACCCGAACTGGGAGCCGGTGATGAAGCGTGCCAGCGCCATCGTCACCAACCGCGGTGGCCGCACCTGCCACGCCGCCATCATTGCGCGCGAGCTGGGCATTCCGGCGGTGGTGGGCTGCGGCAACGCGACCGAAATCCTCACCACCGGCACCCTGGTCACGGTCAGTTGCTCTGAGGGCGACACCGGCCTGGTCTACGACGGTTTGCTAGAGACCGAGGTCAGCGTGGTCGAGCGCGGCAGCATGCCCGAGATTGCCACCAAGATCATGATGAATGTGGGCAACCCGCAGCTGGCGTTTGATTTTTGCCAGCTGCCCAACCATGGCGTCGGCCTGGCGCGGCTGGAGTTCATCATCAACAACAACATCGGCGTGCATCCCAAGGCGATCTTGGATTACCCGAATATCGATGCCGATTTGAAAAAAGCTGTGGAATCGGTGGCCCGTGGCCATGCCTCGCCACGCGCTTTTTATGTGGACAAAGTGGCCGAGGGGGTGGCCACCATTGCCGCTGCGTTCTGGCCCAAGCCGGTGATCGTGCGCCTGTCCGACTTCAAGTCGAACGAGTACCGCAAACTGATTGGCGGCAGCCGCTACGAGCCCGAAGAAGAGAACCCGATGCTCGGTTTTCGCGGTGCTGCGCGCTACCTGAGCGCCGATTTTGGCGAAGCCTTTGCGATGGAGTGCGCAGCCCTGCGGCGCGTGCGCGACGACATGGGCCTGGACAATGTGCAGGTCATGGTGCCCTTTGTGCGCACGCTTGGCCAGGCCGCCAAAGTGACCCAGCTGCTGGCCCAGCACGGCTTGCAGCGCGGGCAAGACGGCCTCAAAGTCATCATGATGTGCGAGGTTCCCAGCAATGCGATCTTGGCGACAGAGTTTTTGCAGTACTTTGACGGCTTCTCGATTGGCTCGAACGACCTCACCCAGCTCACCCTCGGAGTCGATCGCGACTCTGGGCTGGCGCTGTTGGCGGCCGACTTTGACGAGCGCGACCCGGCCGTCAAAGTGTTGCTGGGCCAGGCCATCAAGGCCTGCCAAGCGCAGGGCAAATATGTCGGCATCTGCGGCCAAGGCCCCAGCGACCATCCTGACTTTGCGCTCTGGCTGGCCGAGCAAGGCATCCAGTCGATCTCGCTCAACCCGGACAGCGTGATTGCCACATGGAAGCAGTTGGCGCAGTTGACGCCATCGCAGCCGCCCGCCAGCGCTGCGCGGCGCAGCTGAGTGCAAGCAACTGCGTAGTGCAGCCGTGATCGACTCCGAGCGCGTCGCATGGACAAGCCCGCCAGTGCCGCCACCATCCGCGCCTTGATCGGTGCGCAGCACTGGCCGCTCAAGACCGTGCTGCTGGCGCTGTGGGCGTTGGCGTCGTTTGGGGCCTGCTATTTCGCCCGCGACCTGCAGTTCTTGGTGGCTGGCTGGCCGTTTGGCTTTTGGATGGCAGCGCAAGGCGCGGTGCTGGTGTTCTTGGCCATTGTGGTGCTCCACGCCTGGGCCATGAACCGCGCCGAGCAAGCTGCACCGCCCTTGCAGCCCTTGCCGGGGCCGCACAGCGCGCCCTCCGGCGTTGCTCCCGATGCCTAAGCCGTCGCCCAGCGCCCGCGCTGGCGAGCGTGCCAATCTGTGGCGCTTGCACAAAATTTTGGCCGGCTACGTCGTCGGCGTTGTGCTGTTCTTGTTGCTGCTGGCCTGGGCCGAGCACCGGGGGCTGTCGCGCCAGTGGATTGGGCCGATTTTTTTATTCACAACCGTGATGGTCTATGCCGGCATCGGCATCTACGGCCGCACCACCGACGCCGACGACTACTACGTCGCGGGCCGACGCATCCCGGCGATGTACAACGGCATGGCCGCCGCCGCCGACTGGATGAGTGCGGCCTCCTTCATCAGCCTGGCCGGTGCGCTGTATTTGCAAGGCTTCTCGGGCAGCGACAACCAGCCCGGCGGCCTGGCCTATTTGCTCGGCTGGACGGGCGGATTTTGCCTGGTGGCGATGCTGATTGCGCCGCAGCTGCGCGCGCTCGGCCTGTACACCGTGCCCGAGTTTTTTCAGCTGCGCTTTGGCGGCGTTTGGCCGCGTCGGATTGCGGCGCTGGCGACCGTGGTCTGCTCATTCACCTACGTTGTGGCGCAAATCTACGGCGTTGGCCTGATCGCTTCGCGCCTGACCGGCGTGCAGTTTGAGATCGGCATCATGCTCGGCCTTGGTGGCGTGCTGCTGTGTTCTTTTTTGGGCGGCATGCGCGCCATCACCTGGACCCAGGTGGCGCAGTACGTGGTGTTGCTGCTGGCGTTTTTGATACCGGTTTCTTGGCTGGCCTACCAGCAGCTGGGCAATCCCTTGGCGCCCCTGGTCTATGGCCAGCAGCTCGACGCCGTCACCGCGCTGGAGCACAAGCTGCGCCACGACCCGGCAGAGCAAGCCGTCGCGGCTATATTTTTGCAGCGTGCCGAGCGCTATGCCGCACAGCTGCAAGATGTGGATGCCGCCTTGGTGCAGGAGCGCGCCGAGGCGCAAGACCGCATCCACCAGCTGCGCGCCAAAAACGCCGACGTGGCGCTCACCATGGCCGCCAGCCGTGCCTTGGCCGCTTTGCCCAAGGATGCTGACAGCGCCCGCGAACGCTGGAGCCGTGCACTCCAAGAAAGCCGCGAGCGCGCCCGCCCGCTCGGCGGTTTGCCGCCGCACAGCCAGGCCTTTGCCGGTGACCCGCAGGGCACGGCGCAAGAGCAGGCGCTGTTTCGGGATTCGCGGCGCAACTTTTTGGCACTGATGTTTTGCCTGATGGTCGGCACCGCAGGCCTGCCGCATTTGCTGACGCGTTATTTCACCGTGCCCAGCGTGGCCGAGGCGCGCTCCTCGGTGGCCTGGTCGCTGTTCTTCATTGCGCTGCTGTATTTGAGCGTGCCCGCGCTGGCCTTGCTGGTGAAGTTCGAGGTGTTGAACAACCTGGTCGGCAGCCACTTTGACGCCTTGCCAGCCTGGATTGGGCAGTGGAGCCGGGTTGACGCCACGCTCTTGTCGATTGCCGATGTCAATGGCGACGGCATGGTGCAGCTCGGTGAAATCCGCATCGGCGCCGATTTGGTGATGCTGGTCACGCCCGAGCTCGGCGGCATGCCCTATGTGGTGTCCGGCTTGGTGGCCGCCGGCGGCCTGGCCGCCGCCCTGTCGACCGCCGACGGCCTGCTGCTGACGATCAGCAACGCCGTCGTGCGCGACATGTACCTGGCACAGACCAAGCGCCGCATCATGCCCGAACAGCGTGTGATTTTGAGCAAATTCGCCTTGCTGGCGGTGGCGATGCTGGCCGCCTCGGTGGCGGCCATGCGCCCGGCCGGTATTTTGCCAATGGTGACGGCCTCGTTCTCGCTGGCCGCATCGGCGCTGGTACCAGGCATGTTGCTGGGCTTGTACTGGCCGCGCGCCAGCCGCGCCGGCGCCATCAGCGGCATGCTGCTGGGCTTTGGCCTGGTGAGCTACTACATGCTGGTGCACGCGCACCCCGTGCAAATGCTGCTTGGCATGGGCAGCCCACCAGCGCTGTGGTTTGGGATTCAGCCGGTCTCGGCGGGGGTGTTTGGCGTGCCAGCCGGCCTGGCCTGCGTCTGGCTGGTGAGCCTGTTGTGGCGAAAACCGCTCGGGGGCTGAAGGTGGACTTGCGCCAAGTTGCTGGTACAACGCGCGTTTTGGCGTTGACGGAGCTTGGCCGGCAGGCACGCAGGGTTTTTGTGCAGGGCGCATAAAAAAACCACAGCGCCCTTGGGAGGACGCTGTGGTTCATGTTGTGGAGGGCTGAATTTCGGCGCCTTTTAGTGCCTTTTAGTGCCTTTCAGCGCCGAAATTCAGTCAAACCATAGGCAGAATCAGCGGATTGTGAGCGTCCGCGATACCGGTGCCGCACCCGCCACGGTCACCGTGATGGTGATGTTGCTGCCCGCTGCTGGGGCGGCGTTCAGGGATGCTACATATTGGAAGCGGATGCCGGTTTGAATGCCTTGGAACAAGCCTGTCAAGTCCAAGCCTTCAACCCGCTTGTATTCGCCCCCGGTGTCATTGGCCAGCTTTTGCATCGAAGTTTCGTCAACTTCGTTGCGACTGCCGAAGGCCACGGCATAGACCGGTATGCCCTTGTTTTTGGCCGAGGTGATCACCGAGGACAAGGTTGAGCTGCCGGCATTGTCCTGGCCGTCGGTCATGGCCACCACAACTTTGCGTGGATTGCTGGCTTGGTCGAGCAGGTTCAGGCCGGCCTGGGTCGCACTGTAAAAAGCTGTACCTCCACCAAACTTATACGAGCTCGACGTCCGATAGTTGGCACTGCCGGGATGCACCGGGTCGGGCGTGATCGCGGTATTGCGGGTGTAAATGGCAGATCTTCTGTTGTACAAGTCCACCACAGGGCGCAGTCCAAGGATGTTCTTGGTCAGGCCACTGGCGCTAACGGTGGGCTGTGCAGTGCCAACCCAGGTGTAGGTGCCCAAATGGGCGTCATTGGCCACGCTAACCGCCCCGTCGAACAGGATGGCGCCAACCTCGTCAGAGCCATTCACCAGGCCGTCCAACAAGGTATGGCCGGCCATGGATGCGATTTGGTAGCGAAGCTTGCCGGTTCCGCTGACCGAATCAGCCATGGAGCCGCTGGCGTCCATGACCATCGCCACGCTGGCGTCTTGTTGGCCCAGGCCGGTATTGCCGTAGACCAGGGAGCTGAAGGGCAAGGCCGTGCTGCCGTTGGTGAAGCTGAGGTTGGACAGGTTCAGCCCCAGCACGGCCTTGCTGGTCAGGCTGTCACTGACCGTCAACGCCATTTTGCCGGCACCCAAGTCCTGCACCACACTCAAAATATACGTTGCATTGTTGGGCAAGGCCGAGACCAGGCTGGGCGACTGCCCGGTGGTGACGGTGAATTTGGAGACTGGTTGCGAGATCGCCGCCGTACCTGTGGGCTGGGACACGGCGGTCGTGGCCGATGACGGAACATTGCCCGCAAAGTTGCCGCAGCTGTCAGTGACCAAGCTGCCGATGACCTGGTTGGACGTGTTCTTGAAATCCACCTGCAATGCCGCCAAGGGGTCGTAGCCGCTAGGCAGCGCCGGGCACTGGGGATAGGCCACGGTCGATGTATTGCCCTGAGGGACAAGCAAGATGCCTTGCACAGGTATTTGGGCTGGAGCTGGGGCTGGAACTGGAGCAGGGGCTGGAACCGGAGCTGGAGCTGGAACAGGGGCTGGAGCAGGGGCTGGACCTGGAGCCGGAACTGGAGCAGGCGCCGGAGCCGGAGCGTTGGGTTCCGGCGTTACATCTGGGGTTACATCCGGCGTTGGTGCTGGTGCTGGTGCAGGGCTTGTACCTGTATCGCCTCCACCGCATGCGCTGAGCACGAGGGCCGCCAATAAACCTAAAAATATATGGCGTGATGGGTTTTGTTTCATTTTTAAAAAAATGTTAATTCAAATAAATGGACCGTTAATATGCCGGGTTGAATTGAATCGCAGCACGTATACATTCAGTTGCGCTGTGGTTTACGTGGTATTGATTCGGTAGGCCGGCGGCATGGATTTTATAAGGAATTAAGGCCTGTCGCAAAAATTGATTGAATAATTTCTAACTTGAAGTTTGGGGTGTGCCGGGCCGTGTGCTTGCGTGAAGAAATTTAATAATTGATGGGTTTTTCGCCAAGAAAGTTTATATTTGTATATTATTTATTGTGTATTTTTGTCAAACACAAGCCATGGTTTGACTGCTCGCCTTTGGGGGGCGGGTCAGCGCCTGAAAATACATGGCGGTATCCCCGGCAGCCTTGCGCGCACCGGCTTGCTAGCACGGCCCGCACGGCCAGCACTGGCAAGTGCCGGCTGTCCATAGCATTGGGCGGCGCGTCGTCGCGGACTGGTTTTGGTTTTTGGAGACTGGCGGCGCAAATCGCGGGCGCTGCATCCGATGGCGGGGATGCAGCGCCGGGGCGCGGTTGGGGTATTGCGCGTCCCGCCTGCGCAACCGGTTTGCGGCTGTTCGGCGGGTTTGCGGGTTGGGGTTTTTTGTGATGTATTTTTGATTTACATCAACAGTGCGACATATTCAAAAGTATTGAATTTTGTGGGCTGGGTTGCCATCGCCCAGCCAGGTCAGTCGCAGCGGACTTGCGTCAAGTGTTACGGATTTACTGGGTTCCAAATATCCGGTCGCCCGCGTCTCCCAGGCCGGGCACGATGTAGCTGTTTTTGTCGAGCCCTCGGTCAATGGCGGCGGTATAGATGGCG
>JAYVXE010000088.1:0-7646 GCA_043785395.1 Burkholderiaceae bacterium
CCCTCAAGGGGGCGCACCCAGTGGCCTGGTGAACTTAGCCCACCCCCGAAGCGCCTACGGCGCTCCCCCCTCAAGGGGGCGCACCCGGTGGCCTGGCAGAGCCAGAGCCACGGGTGCACTGGGGGCGGCGCGCGCGTCTCGCGGTGAACTTAGCCCACCCTCGAAGCGCCTACGGCGCTCCCCCCTCAAGGGGGCGCACCCAGTGGCCTGGCAGAGCCAGAGCCACGGGTGCACTGGGGGCGGCGCGCGCGGCGCGCGGTGCGGTTTTATCGCTCGGTGGTGCTTGGCCCATGCATGACAGTTAGTCGTAGTTTTCGCGCTGGGGGTCGCTTGCTTCCAGCTCGTAGCTGGCCGCGACCAGGGCCAGTCGCGCTACCACGCCGTACATGTAGAAGCGGTTGGGGGCGCTGGCGCCGGGCTTGATGCCGGGCTGCGGCAGCTGGTTGCTGTGCTCAAACGCCAGCGGCACCAGTTGGGCGTCGGGCAGGTTCAGGCTTTGGTCTTCGGCCTGCTCGGCATGTGCGCGGTAAAAGCCGCCAACCACATAGCGGTCCATCAGGTAGACCAGGGGTTCGGCGGCGGCGGTGTTGATGCGCTCGTTGGTCACGACGCCTTCTTGCACCAGCAGGTCACACACCAGCTGGCCGTTGGGGCCAACAATGCTCGATTGCTGGGCCAGTGTTGCTACATCTTTGGCGTCGCGCAGCATGGCAATGCCGCAGATGCCGTGGTCGGCCTTGAGCACGGCAAAGGGCTTTTCGTGGATGCCGTATTCCTTGTATTTGCGCCGGGTCTTGGTCAGCACTGCATCGACTTGGGCGGTCAGCGCGGCCAAGCCGTTTTCGCCCTCAGTACGGGCGACTTGGGCTGCAATCGGTGTGATCAGCCAGTGGTCGATGCCGATCAGCTTGCCAAAGCGCTTGGCCAGTTCTTCGTAGCTTTGGGCGTGCCGGCTTTTGCGCCGTACCGAGGCGCCAGCGTGCAGCGGTGGCAGCAGGTATTGGGCGTACAGGTCTTCCAAAATACCGGGCGCGCCTGCGGCCAGGTCGTTGTTCATCAGGACGGTGCAGGGGTCGAAGTGGCGCACGCCGACGCGGTGCCGTTGGCGTTGCACGGGCTCGAGCGTGAGCTGTCCGCCGCCGGGCACGCTCAGTTGCGTTGCGACTTTGAGCTCTGGGTCGATCGAGCCGATGCGTACGTTCAAGCCGGCCATGCGAAAGATCCGCGCCAGTTGCGCCAGGTTGGCCACGTCGTCGCCCTGTGCTAGGCGTATGTTGTTGTCCGGGATGATGAGCAGGTTGCGGGCTTCGGGGCAGATTTTTTCGATAGCTGCCATCGCCGCCTGCACTGCCAGTGGCAGCATTTCGGGCGTGAGCTGGTTCCAGGCCGAGGGGTGCAGGCTGGTGCTGACGGGCGCCAGCTTAAAGCCGGCGTTGCGGATGCCGACGGCGGCGTAGAGCGGCGGTGTGTGCTCCATCCATTCCAGGCGAAACCAGCGCTCAATCGCCGACATGGAGTCGAGCACGCGTTGCTCTAGTTCGTTGAGAGGGCCGGTCAGGGCGGTGACAAGATGGGGAACCATGCGGCGGCCTTTAGGGATGCAAAACGGAAAACAAGACTGGCTCAGCCGAATTTGGGGCCGCGCCAGCAGATGGCAAGAGAGCCCCGCAAAACGCTTGGCGATCAGGCACGGGCTACAGCCTTTTAGCGGCGCACCTCGCCCTCGCCCAGTACCACCCATTTGAGCGAGGTCAGCCCCTCTAGCCCGACCGGGCCTCGGGCGTGGAATTTGTCGGTGCTGATGCCGATCTCGGCGCCCAGTCCGTACTCAAACCCATCGGCAAAGCGGGTGCTGGTGTTGACCATGACGCTGGCCGAGTCTACTTCGCGCAAAAAGCGTTGTGCATGCGCGTGGTCGCGCGTGAGGATGGCGTCGGTGTGGTGGCTGCTGTAGTGGTTGATGTGCGCAATCGCCTCCTCCAGCCCGGCCACGACCTTGATGCTGATGATGGGGGCGAGGTATTCCTCGGACCAGTCTTGCGCGCTTGCTTCGACCAGTTTGGCGTGGGCCAGCGTGGGTGCGGCTTGCAAAATTTGCAGGGCCACGGCGTCGCAGCGCATCTCCACGCCTTTGGCCGCATAGACGGCGCCGATTTGCGGCAAGAACAGCTCGGCCACGGCGGCGGCCACCAGCAGGCTTTCGGCGGCGTTGCAGGGGCTGTATTTGCTGGTCTTGGCGTTGTCGGCAACCGCGACTGCCATGGCGATGTCGCAGGGGTGGTCGACATAGACGTGGCAGTTGCCGTCCAGGTGCTTGAGCACGGGCATTTTGGCCTGCGCGCTGATGCGCTCGATCAAGCCTTTGCCGCCACGCGGGATGATGAGGTCGACGTACTGCGCCATGGCTGCCAGATGGTCAACGGCGGCGCGGTCGGTGCTGGCCACCAGTTGCACGGCGTGGGGCGGAAGTGCGGCCTCGACCAGTGCTTGTTGTACCAGCAGCGCCAAGGCCTGGTTGGACGCAATCGCCTCGGAGCCGCCGCGCAGGATGCAGGCGTTGCCGCTCTTGATGGACAGGCTGGCGGCCTCGATGGTGACGTTCGGGCGGCTCTCGTAGACCATGCCAAAGACGCCAATCGGCACCCGCATTTGCCCGACCCGGATGCCGCTTGGCTGCTGTTGCAGGCCGTGGACGCTGCCAATCAGCTCGGCCATGTTGGCCAATTGTTCGCAGCCCAGGGCGCAGGTCTCTAGTGCCTGCGGCGTGAGTTTGAGCCGGTCTAACAAAGGCCCGGCCAGGCCCGCAGCGGCGGCGCGTTCAAGGTCAACAGCGTTGGCCTGTTGCAGTGCGCCGGGGTCGCTGCGCAGCAGGCGTGCCAGCGCCCGCAGGGCTGTGTTTTTGGTGGCGGCGTTGGCCCGCGCCATCAGTGTTGAGGCTTGCTGGGCTTGCCGGCCCAGGGTTTGCATGGCGCTGGCAAGGTCGGGGCTGGCCGGGCTGGCGGGGCTGGCTGTGGCGGCGGCGGCGGAGGCAAGATGGTCGGTCATACGGTGATTTTGCCGTATCAGGCGCGCCGCCCGGCACTGGCGCTGCCCGCGCAGGCACGGCACAGCATCAGCGCCAAGCGTTGCAAGGCCTGCCAGTTGTCAAGCGGCCAGTCGGGCTGTTTGAGGCCTTTGACGATGCCGTCGACCCGGTGCGCGGCTTGCAGCAGGCGCGCCAGCGCGGGCGCGTCCAGGCGCGGTAAAACGCGCTCGAACAGGCGCTCTTTGGTGCCCCAGATGCGGTTTTCACGCAGCGCCATGGGCAGTGGCCGGCCTGCTTGCAAGGCGTCGTGGACGCGTTTGAGGGCGCGAATGTCTTCGGCCAGTGCCCAGTGCACCAGCACTTCGGCCTCGCCCTCGGCTTGCAGGCCGTCGAGCATGCGCTGCACCCGCAGCGGCTGGCCACCGAGCACGGCCTCGGACAATTTGAAAACGTCGTAGCGCGCGACGTTCAGCACCGCCGCTTCGACCTGCTCTAGGCTCAATTCGCCGGCCGGGTGCAGCAGCGCCAGTTTTTGGATTTCTTGGTGCGCGGCCAGCAGGTTGCCTTCGACCCGGTCGGCAAAAAACTGCAAAGTCTGTTGCCCGGCGTCGCCCGCAGCGACCCGTTGGCCTTGTTGCTGCAGGCGCTGGGCGATCCACTGCGGCAGGGCCGCCCGTTCGACAGCGGGCAGCTCGATGCTGGCGCCGGCGGCGTCGAGCGCAGTAAACCAGCTGCTGCTGCGCGTGGTCTTGTCCAGCCGTGGCAGCAGCACCAGGCTGAGTGTGCTGTCGTTGCCGTGGGCGTTTTTTGCAATCTGCTGCAAGGCGGCGCTGCCTTCCTTACCGGGCTTGCCGGAGGGGATGCGGATTTCCACGATTTGCTTGTCGGCAAACAGGCTGAGTGAGCCGCCGGCCGCGAGCACGGCGCTCCAGTCAAAGTGGGCACCGGCAACGTTGTGCACGCTGCGTTCGGTGTAGCCCTGCGCGCGCGCGGCTGCGCGGATGGCGTCGCCCGTCTCTTGCACCAGCAGTGGCTCGTCGCCGTACAGGGTGTAGAGCGGGCGCAGCTTGCTTTGCAGGTGAGGGGCGAGTTGGGCGGGGGCGAGTTGCATCGGCGGACGGGCGGGCTAGGGCTAGGGCGCCACCGAGAGCTGGCGCACAGCGGCCAGGCGGCGCAGGATTTGATGCACGATGTCGGTTTGCATATTGCGGTACAGCAAGGCTTCTTCGGCCTCTTTGGCCAGCGCCTGGGTTTCGTTGTAGCTGACGTCGAGTTGCTGGAGCAGCTCGGTGGGGGCAATCAGCTCGACCCCGTCGGGCGTGCGCAGCTTGAAGCGCACGCGCAGCCGCAGTTGCAGCTCGCGCACCTGGCCGGAGGCGTTCAGGCCCACGATCACGCGCTCACGCGACTCTTGCAGCAGCTCAAAAATAACGTCGGCGCGCGCCAAGTCCTTGGCCTCGCGCAGCACCTGCACTTTGCCGCTGGCACCCAGGGTGCGCCGCAGTTCATGGCCTAGCGGTGAGCTTTCGGGGGCCACCAGGTAGAGCGAGGCAAAGACAAAATCAGGCGCTTGGCGCAGCTTGAAGCCACAGCCGCCCAGCAGGGCCAAGGCGGCAGCGGTGCAGACGGTACGGCGCTGCATCACAGCACCACATTCACCAGGCGCCCCGGCACCAGCACGACTTTTTTGGGCTGGGTGCCGGCGGCGTTGCGCACAAAGGCTTCGCTGGCCAGCGCGGCGGCTTCGATTTCGGCCCGGCTGGCGTTGGCGCTGACCACGATGGCGCCGCGCAGCTTGCCGTTGATTTGCAGCATCAGCTCGATTTCGTCTTGGTGCAGGGCGGCGGGGTCGACCTCGGGCCAGGGCGCGTCGAGCAGCGCGCCGTAGCTGTCTGCGTAGCCGAGTTCGCCCCAGAGCTGTTCGGCAATGTGTGGCGTGGCCGGGTAAATGCAGCGCAGCAAAATGGCAAAGCCTTCGTGCAGCGCCTGTGCAGCGCCGGCCTCCGTGGTGCTTGTGGCCTTGAAGTTCTCCAGCGCGTTGATCATTTTCATGGCGCCCGACACCACGGTGTTGTATTGCATGCGCTGGTAGTCGTAGTCGACTTGCTTGAGCACGCTGTGGATGTCCAGGCGCAAAGCTTTGGCTGCCTTGCTTAAATTTATGGATTTAAAGGCTGTAGCGCTTACTACACATGCGCCATTAGCTATCTTATTGATAGCATTCAATTGCACGCCAAAGCTCCAAACCCGGCGCAAAAAGCGGTAGCTGCCTTCGACCGCCGCGTCGTTCCACTCCAGTGTGGCCTCGGGCGGCGCGGTGAACATGGTGTAGAGCCGGGCGGTGTCGGCGCCGTATTTTTCGATCAGGTCTTGCGGGTCAACGCCGTTGTTCTTGGACTTGGACATGGTGCCCACGCCTTCGTAGTCAATCGGCGTGTCAGCCGGCAAGGCCCCGACCGCCCGCAGCAACTTGGCGCCGACAATTTTGTCGTTGGCGTCCAGCACATGCTCGACGTCGTTCGGCCAAAAATAATCTTTACCGCCCTGCGCGGTGCGGCGCGTGTAAATGTGGTTGAGCACCATGCCCTGCGTCAGCAGCTTGGTGAAGGGCTCGTCGATTTTTACCAGCCCCAGGTCGCGCATCACCTTGGTCCAAAAACGCGCGTACAGCAGGTGCAGGATGGCGTGTTCGATGCCGCCGATGTACTGGTCCATGGGCATCCAGTAGTTGGCGCCTTCGGCCACCATCTGCGTGCTGTTTTTTGGGTCGCAGTAGCGCATGAAGTACCAGCTGGAGTCGACAAAGGTGTCCATCGTGTCGGTCTCGCGCCGCGCCGCCTGGCCGCAGACCGGACAGACCACGCCGGCATGGAAGCCTGCATGGTGTTGCAGCGGGTTGCCCGAGCCGTCGGGGATGCAGTCCTGTGGCAGCAGCACCGGCAGGTCTTGCTCGGGCACCGGCACTGCGCCATGTTCGGGGCAGTGGATGATGGGAATTGGCGTGCCCCAGTAGCGCTGGCGGCTGATGCCCCAGTCGCGCAGCCGCCACGTGGTTTTCTTCTCGCCCAGGCCTTTGAGCTGCAAGGCATGGGCGACCGCATCAACAGCCTCTTGGTGGCCCATGCCGCTGAAGTTGTCGGAGTTGATGGTGACGCAGCGCTGCTTGTCAGCGTACCAATCCTGCCACTGGCCGTAGTCGTAATGCTGGCCGTCGAGCAGCAGCACTTGGTGCACCGGCAGTGCGTATTTTTGGGCAAACGCAAAGTCGCGCTCGTCGTGCGCGGGCACGCCCATCACGGCACCGTCGCCATAGCCGATCAGCACGTAGTTGCCAACCCAGACCTCGATCTGGGCGCCGGTCAGCGGATGCGCCACGTACAAGCCGGTGGCCATGCCTTTTTTCTCTTGCAGCGCCAGCTCGGCCTCGGTGCTGCCGCCACTTTTGCACTCGCTGATGAAGGCGGCCAAGGCTGGCTGGCTGGCCGCAGCATGGCTGGCCAGCGGGTGTTCGGGCGCAACGGCGCAAAAAGTTACGCCCATGATGGTGTCGGCGCGGGTGGTGAAGACATACATCCGGCCGTCGCCAATCAGGCTGCCGCTGGCGTCATGGATGTTGTGGGTGAAGGCAAAGCGCACGCCGCTGGACTTGCCGATCCAGTTCTCCTGCATCAGCCGCACGCGCTCGGGCCAGCCCGGCAGTTGCTGCTGCACGCTGTCCAGCAGCTCGGGCGCGTAGTCGGTGATCTTCAGGTAGTAGCCGGGGATCTCGCGTTTTTCTACCGGCGCGCCGGTGCGCCAACCACGGCCATCGATCACCTGCTCATTGGCCAGCACGGTTTGATCGACAGGGTCCCAGTTCACCACCTGGGTTTTGCGGTAGGCAATGCCTTTTTCCAGCATTTTCAGGAACAGCCACTGGTTCCATTTGTAGTAGGCGGGCTCGCAGGTGGCGATCTCGCGCGACCAGTCGATCGCCAGCCCCAGCGCCTGCATTTGCTGCTTCATATAGGCGATGTTGTCGTGCGTCCACTGCGCTGGCGGCACGCCGTTCTTGAGCGCAGCATTCTCAGCCGGCAGGCCAAACGCGTCCCAACCCATAGGCATCAAGACGTTGTAGCCCTTCATCCGCAGCTGGCGCGCCAGCATGTCGTTGATGGGGTAGTTGCGCACATGGCCCATGTGCAGTTTGCCGCTGGGGTAGGGCAGCATCGAGCAGGCGTAGAACTTCTGCTTCGGCTGGCCCTGCGCATTGAGCGCGCCCTCGGTCACGCGGTAAGCGTCACTGGAAGTCCAGAGCGCCTGGACGGCACGCTCTACAGCACGGTGTTGGTAGGTTTCTTGCATGGGAGAGGGGATTTCAGGCTAAAGCAGAGGCTGGTGCGGGCACGAGCGGGCGAAAAAAAACGGGCGCGCAGACAAAGTGACCGGGGCCAAAGTCGGCATTTTGACACCGATGGCCGGAGCAGGATCGGCGAGCTGTCAGGCATGGGCCAAGCGCCACCGAGCGATGAAACCGCGCCGCCAGACGTGCGCACAGCTTTCAGTGCACCCATGGAGCTGGCTCTGCCAGGCCACCGGGTGCGCCCCCTTGAGGGGGCGAGCGCCGCAGGCGCGACAGGGG
>JAYVXE010000089.1:0-7640 GCA_043785395.1 Burkholderiaceae bacterium
TGGACGCGCTGCTGGGGCCGGCGGTGGCGGCCAACGCCGGCCCCGCGCTGGCCGCCATCTTGGTCTACATCCTGATGGCGCTGGTCTTGTTCTTCAAACCCAAGGGCTTGTTCCCGGCCCACGGATAAAGCACTATGACAACGACCTCTTCAACCACGCCGGCGAACCAGCCGCCCAGCCGACTTGACCACCCCTTGCAGCGGCGCTGGGCGCTGCCCGTGTTGGCGGCGCTGGTGGCCCTGCCCTGGCTGGCCGAGGCCACGGGGCAGGATTTCTACATCGGCGTGGCGGCCCGTGTTTTGATCTTTGCGCTGGCCGCAACCAGCCTGAACCTGATCCTCGGCTTTGGCGGCATGGTCAGCTTTGGCCATGCGGCGTTTCTTGGCGTCGGGGCCTATAGCGTGGGCATTTTGATGCAGCACGGCATCGAATCGGCCTGGATTGCCTGGCCCCTGGCGGTGGCTGCCAGCGCCTTGTGCGCGCTGCTGATTGGCGCCATCAGCCTGCGCACGCAGGGCGTCTACTTCATCATGATCACGCTGGCTTTTGCACAAATGCTGTACTACCTGGCGGTCTCGATCAAGGCCTACGGGGGTGATGACGGCCTGTCGCTGGCAAGCCGCTCGACGCTCTTGCCGGACCTGCTGCCAGGCCTGGATTTGGCCAACGAGCACACGTTTTACTACACCGTGCTGCTGCTGTTTGCGCTCACCCTGTGGGGCTTGCAGCGGCTGCTGAATGCGCGTTTTGGCCATGTTTTGCAAGCCATCCGCGACAACGAAACGCGCATGGCCGCGCTGGGGTTCGATGTCTTTCGCGTCAAACTGCTGGCCTTTTGCATGGCCGGCGGCTGTGCTGGTTTGGCCGGTGCGCTGCTGGTCAACCTGAACAGCTTTGCCAGCCCCTCGCTGCTGCAATGGCACCAGTCGGGGGTGCTGCTGGTGATGGTGATTCTGGGCGGCGTGGGCCACCTCTACGGCGCGCTGATGGGCGCTGCGGTCTACCTGCTGCTGGAAGAGCTGCTGTCGGCCTACACCATCCACTGGCAATTCGGCCTTGGCGCCGTGTTGCTGCTGGTGGTGCTGGCTGCACCGAACGGGCTGATGAGCTTGGCGCAGTGGCGCGCCGGGCGCAGCCCGGACCGCGCTCGCGGGGCCAAGCCATGAATCAAGCCATGCTCCAGATCGACGCCCTGGTCAAGCGCTTTGGCGGACTCACCGCCACCGACCAGGCCAGCCTGTCGGTGCCGCCGGGCCAACTGCACGCCTTGATCGGGCCCAACGGCGCTGGCAAAACCACGCTGATCCACCAAATATCGGGCGCGCTGGCCAGCGATGCGGGCCGCATCCTCTTTGGCGGGGTTGACATCACGCGCCTGCCAATGCACCAGCGCGTGCGCCAAGGGCTGGTGCGCTCCTACCAAATCACCAGCATTTTTCCGCGCTTAAGCGTCGCCGACAACCTTGCCTTGGCGCTGCCCGCCGAGGCCGGGGTGGGGCGCGGCCTCGGCCTTTGGCGACCGGCACGCGCCGAGTCGGGCCGCTACGCCCAGGCCGCCGAGCTGGCGCAGCGGGTGGGCCTTGGCCCGCAGCTGCACCAGCTGGCCGGTGCGTTGGCGCACGGCGCACAGCGCCAGCTCGAAGTCGGACTCGCCTTGGCGACCCGACCCCGGCTGTTGTTGCTCGACGAGCCGATGGCCGGCATGGGGCCGGACGAGTCCGAGAACATGTTGCTTTTGCTGCAAAGCCTGCGCGGCAAGACCACGATTTTGTTGGTCGAGCACGACATGGACGCCGTCTTTCGGCTCGCCGACCACATCTCGGTGCTGGTTTTTGGCCGCGTCATTGCCAGCGGCACACCGGCTGAGATCCGCAACAACCCCGAAGTCCGGCGCGCCTACCTGGGCGATGAGGAGGCCGTCGCATGAGCGCCCTGCTTGAAGTCCTTGGCCTGCAAACCTCCTACGGCGCCAGCCAGGTGCTGTTTTGCATCGACCTGCAGATCCAGGCCGGACAGGTCGCAACCCTGCTCGGGCGCAACGGCATGGGCAAAAGCACGACCGTGCACACCGTGCTCGGCCTGGTGCGCAGCCAAGGCGGCAGCGTGCGCTTTTGCGGCGAGCGGATCGACGGCCTGCGGCCTGACCAAATCGCCCGCATGGGCATGGCCGTGGTGCCCGAGGGGCGGCAAATCTTCCCCAACCTGACGGTGGAAGAAAACCTGCGCGCCTTTGCCGCCCGTCGCAACGCCAACGCCAGTGCCCAGAGCACGCCCTGGACGCTGGAGCGCGTCTACCAGCTGTTTCCGCGCCTGCTGGAGCGCCGCCGCAACATGGGCGGCCAGCTCTCGGGCGGCGAGCAGCAAATGCTGGCGCTGGGCCGCGCGCTGATGACCAACCCGCACCTTCTCATCCTGGACGAGGCGACCGAGGGCCTGGCCCCCTTGGTGCGCGAGGAAATCTGGCGCTGTCTCGACACTCTGCGCCAGCAGGGCCAAGCGCTGCTGGTGATCGACAAATACGTACAGCGCCTGCTGCGGCTGGCCGACCAGCACAGCATCATCGAGCGTGGCCGCGTGGTCTGGCAGGGCGAATCCGCCGCGCTGGGGGCCGACCCCGGTCTGTGGCAACGCTACATCGGTGTTTGAGTTCAACCCAGCACCAGGCTCTGCGTTAATTTTTTTCAACACTTGTAACTTAAGGTATCCATTATGAAAATTTTGCTCCCCCCCGGCTGGCCGCGACCACGCGGTTACTCCAACGGCGTTTCCGTCAAAGGCCAGCAGGTGTTCATCGCCGGCATGATCGGCTGGGACGCCCAGGGCGTCTTCGCCAGCGACAGCATCGCCGACCAGGTGCGCCAAGCCCTGGTCAATATCGTCGCCGTGTTGAACGAGGCCGGTGCCCGGCCCGAGCACATTGTGCGCATGACCTGGTACGTCACCGACAAGCGCGAATACATCGCCGCCTACCCCGAGATCGGTGTTGCTTTTCGCGAGCTGATTGGCAGTTTTAACGCCGTCATGACGGCGGTCGAGGTCGCCGCGCTGATTGAAGACCGGGCCAAGGTGGAGATCGAGGTGACGGCGGTGATCCCGGAGTGAGCAAGGCCGGGCCCGGCCCGGCCTTATTTGTAAAAATAGAAACTAAATATTTCTTAATTGTCATGTGTTCAGCGGGCGGAGGCTTGTTTTGTGGCGAAAAGCTGGCAAAAACGGCCTGGCGCACGCTGAACGGCAAGTGCGCGCAAAAAAAAGCAAGGAATAAATTTTGTTTTCACGGTGACTTGTAACTTAAGTTGCATTAATCCGTGAAAAATTCCACAAATCCTCCGGGGTTTGGGTTCGCCGAAAGCTGCGCTGCTGGCCAAAAAGTGACTGTGTACGGGACATTTTGGGTGCTTCGTGGGGAGTGCCATTGTGAACTTGAACTAATGTGGCAGCGGGTTGGCAACTGAATGGGCTTTTTTGAGAATGACCGTCCCGTCAGCTCGCATGTCGCGAGGGACGATTCTCACAGCCCTCCATGAACACCTCCTACCGATCCATCTACAACGAACAACTCGGCGCCTGGGTCGCCGTTTCTGAAATATCCCCCAGCTGCGGCAAAAAAAGCCGCAGCGGCAAACGCTTGATAGGCGTCGCACTGGCGGTCGCCGCGCTGTTGGGCAGTGGGACTGCGAGTGCGGCCTTTGCCGTGGTTGGCGACGGCAACGACATCAACTCCATCAGCATCGGTGGTGACCCGGGGCTCCCGGCTGAGGCATTTGGCGGCGATTCGATTGCATTGGGGACCGCTGCCAAGGCGGGGGGGAACCAGTCCATTGCCATTGGTGACAATGCACAAGCAGGTGTTGCGGCAAAGGGCGTTAATCCCAATTATCCTAACAATTCGCTGCACGTCAAAGGCGAAGGCGCCGTCGCGATTGGAGCCAGCACCGAGGCCTTCGACGACGCAACAGTCGCCATCGGCTTCAAGGCCATCACCAAGGGCGTCAAGAGCACGGCCATCGGCGAGGCCTCTGTGGCCGATGGCAAGTTTTCCGCCGTACTGGGAAGTGCGGCCCACGCCCAGGGTGAGAGCAGCACGGCCCTGGGCTCCAACACGGTCGCCGATGGCGCGTTTGCCACAGCCATTGGCGCCCAAGCGACGGCCACAGGCCAGGGCGCCATCGCCATCGGCCAGGACGGCGCCGCACAAGGCTTGCGCTCGATCAGCGTGGGCGCCGGCAACACCGTAGCCGGCAATGAGGCCGGCGCCTTCGGTGTGGCCAACACGGTCACGGGGAACAATGCTTACGGCGTTGGTCAGGGCAATGACATTGGCACCAGCAATACGTTTGTACTGGGCAGCAATGTCAAAAATACGGTCGCAAACTCCGTCGCGCTAGGCGACCAAAGTGCGATGGACGGCGGCATGACGGATCAAACTGGTGGCTTGAGTCCTGTCGCTAGTGCGAAGATCGACAAAGTCACTTTCACCGATTTTGCCGGCAGCTCGCCTGCTGGCGTAGTCTCGGTCGGTGCAGTCGGCGCAGAACGCCGGATTCAGAATGTTGCGGCGGGGCTGGTCAGCGAAACAAGCACCGACGCCATCAACGGCAGCCAGCTGTACAGCGTGGCCCAAACCCCGCTGAGCTTTGCCGGCAACGCAGGCGCACCGGGTGAGCGCATGCTGGGTGAGACGCTGCAGATCGTTGGCGAGCCAACCAGCGGCGGCACCTACACCGGCGCCAACCTGCGCACAGAAGTTGTCGGCGACGACACCGTGAAAATCCAGATGACGGATGCGCCCGAATTCGAAAGCGTCAAGACCACCGGCGCGGTCACGGTGGGAGGCGCGCTGACTGTGAACGGCCAGGCCACCTTGAGTGGCGGGCTGAACATGGCTGGCAACCAGATCAAGAACGTGGCAACCGGCATCGATGGCACGGACGCGGTCAACGTTGACCAGTTGAACCAGGTGAGCAACAAGGTCAACTTGGGCTGGAACGTACAGGCCAATAGCGGCGCGGTAAGCAAGATTGACCCCGGCGCTACGGTGCAGTTCCTGGACGGGCAGAACATAGAGATCAGCACCGATCCGAGTGGCACAAAGCTCACTATTGCCACTGCCGATGATCTGCTCAGCAACAGCTTGACGATCAACGGTGGCCCGGTGATCGATCAATCGGGCATCCAGATGGGTGGTCAACATATCACCAACCTTGCCCCCGGCGTCAACCCCACGGATGCCGTGAATGTCTCGCAGCTGAACCAAAACTCGGCGCATTACGTCAGCATTGCGTCGAACACGGCGAGCGACGGCAATTACGCCAACGATGGCGCAAAAGGCAGCGACTCGATCGCCATCGGCAAGGAAGCCAGCACGGCGGCGGCGGCAAGCGAAAGCGTGGCCATCGGCGAGGGTGCGAGTGCGGCCCTGGCCAACAACGTGGCGCTGGGCGCGAACTCCGTGGACGGGCAGTTTCAAAGGGTCGATGACGCGGTGATCTCCGGTTTCGCCTACAACGGCTTTGCTGGCAGCGCCAGTGTCAGCGGCGTCCTCAGCGTTGGCCAGGCCGGCGGTGAGCGCCAAATCATCCACGTTGCGCCGGGGGCCATTACGGCCAGTAGCACCGACGCCATCAACGGCAGCCAGCTGTACGTGGTGGCGGATGGCTTGCAGAGTCAAATCAATGCCCTCGGGGCTGGGCCCGTGGTACCGAACATACCCGGCGTGACAGGGCCAACCGGGCCGGCGGGCTCGAATGGTGCCACCGGCGACCAAGGCGGAACAGGTGCCACCGGTGCCGACGGTGAAAACGCCACGGGCTCGGTGCTCTACACCCTCAACCAAGACGGCAGTGTCAATTACAACAACGTGACGTTGAACCCCGATGGCACGGGCAGCACCACGATCAGCAATGTTGGCGCCGGTGTGGCAGGCACGGACGCAGTCAATGTCGACCAGCTGAACAAAAGCACAGAGGCGGCTGTGAACAAGTGGGTGACCGGCAACCCAAGCGCTTATGCCGCGCCGGTGGCCAGCGGGCAGGACGCGAGCGCGGTGGGCAGCGGCGCGCTCGCGTCCGGCGAGAGCGCCACCGCTGTTGGCGACAGCGCCTGGAGTGCGGGCAACAACTCGGTCGCCTTGGGTGCGCGTTCGAACGATGCTGGGCGTGACAACGTGGTCTCGGTCGGCGCGGTGGGGGCGGAGCGCCAGATCAGCAATGTGGCGCCGGGTACGCAGGGCACCGACGCGGTCAACGTCAACCAGCTGGGTGCTGCGGTGACCAATATCCACCAACGCATTGACGATGTGGCCCAAAACGCCTACGCCGGTGTTGCCGCCGCGATGGCGGTGCAAATGCCGGGCACTTATGTGCCGGGCAAGACGGTGATGCGCATGGGCACAGCGGTCTACAAGGGCGAGGCGGCGCTGGGCATCAGCTTTAGGCGCACGGCCGACAACAACGCCTGGAGCCTGACCGGCGGTGTCGGTCTGAGCCGTGGTGGCACGGCCGCCACCGTCGGCGCTGAGTTTGTCTTCGATTGATTCCCAGGATTTTTTAAAATGAAAAAAACATCAACTCCGCGTTGGTTTGGCTTGTCGGTGCTGGCTTGTGCTGTTGCTGCGCTGCTCTTGCAGGGCTGCGCCACCAGCGCAGCCACCTCGACGGCAGAGCAGGGTCAGACCGCCGAAGCTGCCACTGTGGCCGAAGGTGCCACTGTGGCCACTGTGGCCGCTGTCGCCGTCGAGCCGCCGCAGCCGCAAGACTTCCCCGCGCTCGACCAGCTGGTCTGGAAGCAGGGCGCGTTTGCGTCGCTGGAGAGTCTGCGCACGATGCGCACCGGCATGGGCAAGGACCAGGTGCGCCAACTGCTGGGCTGGCCGCATTTCAAGACCGGCCTTTGGGGTGTGCGCGAGTGGGATTACATCTTCCACTTCCGCACCGACAAGAGCGCTGACTTTGTCACCTGCCAGTACATGGTGCGCTTCGATGCGGCGATGTTGACACAGGGCCTGTACTGGAAGAACCCAGACTGCGCCCTGCTGCTCAACCCTGCGGCGGTGGCTGCGCCGAAGCTGGCAACGCCGGCACCGGTGCACATACCGGCCTTCAAGCCGGCGCAGAAAGTCACACTTGGGGCCGACGGCCTGTTCCGCTTTGACGGCGGCAGTCTGAACGATTTGCTGCCCGAGGGCCGCCAACGGGTCGAGCAATTGGCGCAGGACTTGCTCCGCGACTTCAAGACCATTGACCGCATCATGGTCACCGGCCACAGCGACCGCCTGGGCTCGGAGGGCTACAACCAGGCGCTGTCGCTGGCGCGGGCCAACGCTGTGCGTGATTTGCTGGTGCAGCAAGGCATCGACGCCAAGCTGCTGCGCACCCTGGGGATGGGCGAAAACCAGCCCCTGACAAGCTGCCGTGGCAAGGTGAAATCAAAGGCCTTGATCGACTGCTTGCAGCCGAATCGCCGGGTTGAGCTGGAGGTGGCTGGGGACAAGTAGCCACGGACGGCTCAGCGGTTGGCTGCATAAGCCTATAAACCTAGAAGCCGCAGTTGACCGCTTGTTTTCTTCTGGAGCGCCGCATGGATATTGGATTTTTCTGCTTCGATCACGTTCACCTCTTGGGTGAGAGCGCTATGCACCC